>NZ_ATXY01000005.1 GCF_000427405.1 Flectobacillus major DSM 103 | reverse complement strand
TATAAACATATTATGTTTTGTACCTTTCTTTGAGAAGGTTCATCATATATACATTGATTTCCCACTGATTAGCTACGGGCATTTGGGTATAGGGCAATACAGGCATATAAGTGGCTGGCCCAAATTCGGTGGTAATAGTGAGTTGAGTGCCTTTTTTTCGATGAATATCAACAACCTTGTCCCACCAAGACAAATGAGCTTGTAGTGTTTCAGACCATTCGGGGGCTCTAGGGTCATTGACTTGTGGCCCTTCTGGATGTCCTACTCGGCTATGAATATGATGCGTATGAGCAATAGCCAAATCGGTGTATTCCTGCTGGTCGGCTAAAAGAGATTCATGGACATTGCACCAGTGCGAAATATCTAGGCAAATCCGTAAATCAGGTATTTTAGAGAGGTATTGATAAGCCACAGGAGCAGCAAAAAGGCATTTTCCTCGATGCGTTTCATGGATAATGGCAATACCTGTTTCTTGACTTAACCGACGAGCAATATCGAATAAACGCTTATTTTGCTCAAAAGTAAAATAGTCTTTCCCTGTTTGACTATTAATAAAAATAGGACGAGCTTCAATAAGATGCCTTAAATATTGCTCAAAAGTTGTAGCGTGGGCATCAATATTTTTTTCATGCGATTGCCAGTATTGTCCAATCAATTGAAGTTCAAAATCATGCAAAATTGATAAGATTTTTCGCTTTTCTTGTTGTTCAAAAGGTAAGTGCATTTCTACACCTGTGTATCCTGCATTTTTTACATTGTTACAAAAACTCTCAAAGGGCAGTGTATTGCCCCAAAGTGGAGCATAAAATTGTGGCACCATAAATAGCAATATTAGGAAGTTGTTTATTTGAGGGCAATATCGGCTTCTTTTACCAAAAAATCTGCTACCTCTTCGCTGAGCCCTGCTGTATGCCAAGTAAGTAGGGCTTCGTCAGGAACGAGGTCGATAGGAGTAATACTTGAAATAGAAGCCGTAGAGGCATTATACCCAATATTAGAAGCTCGATTATAACATGAAATTAATGACCACCGAGCTTTATCGGAAAGGTTGGCTTCTGAGCGATGTAATAAATTACTATGGAAAAAAAGTACATCGCCCGCCTCTAGTTCAACATATACCAAATCCATTGTTTTTAGTGCCAAGTCAACATATCGCTGAGAAGCCCCTACCTGCTCGCCCGAAAAACCATGCTCTACCCGTCCCATTTTATGCGAGCCTTTGATAACCTGCAAACAACCATTTTCGGGGTTAGCTTGGGTAATAGCCACCATCACAGACATCATTTGATTGGGTAAAATAAATTCGTTTTTATACCAATATCCGTAATCTTGATGCCATTCCCAAGCCCCTCCTACTTTTGGTTCTTTTTGCATGAGCTTTGAATGAAAATGACATACAGCCGCATCGCCATCGAGCAAATAGTTGACCGCCTTTACCAAGCTTTCACTTCTTGTTAGTAAGCCATAAATGTCATTGCCAGGTTTGTACCATAACGAAAGCTTGCTTCGTTTGCCTGAGCTATCATTGACACTCATAGCATTTTTGCTAATTACCTCATCCTCAATGGCAATATTATAGAGTTTGGACACTTCTTCGGCCTGAAAGAAATGCCTTAGAATCAAGTATCCATCGCAGTGATACTGTTCTATTTGTGCTGGGGTCAAGGTGGGTTTTGTCATGATATATCACAAATTTGAAAGTGTTTCGATTTCAATTACCTCGCCATTAGTTTTTTTCTTCAAAATCACTTTTTTGTCGCCATTAGGCAATAATTCTTCTTTGATAAGCCAATGGTCGGCGTCGTATTCTTTATAAACCGAGGGAGGAGTTTGCCCTACTAACCCTCGCCAGATTGGTAATTTTACGGCCTCCCACTGTTTGGTTTTGGCCGATACAAAGGCAGCATCCAAAATAGCATTTACTACATAGCCGTCATAAAAAGTTTCTTGAGGCTGGCGTTGATTTTCGATAGCGTCAAACATATCTGTAAACATGTTGGGATAGCCCAACTCATGGGCTTCGTCGCCTACAGGAAATAACCAACCTTTGTTTATTTCGGCTTTTTCGGCTACATATCCTGCACCATTACCCGTGCTAAATACCTCAAAGCCAGTTCGTAAAAAATTATTTAGCCAAATAGAACCCTCAGTACCAACTACCTCATCACGCAGATCCATACCACCCCTAAAGCTCCAACTTACTTCAAACTGCCCGATTGCTCCATTTTCGTATTTTACCAAACCTATGGCATGGTCTTCGGCTTCTATAGGATGCACTTGGGTATCTGCCCAACACATTACTTCTACGGGTTTGATGTCTTTTCCAATAAAATTTCGACCAATTTCTACGCAATGACAGGCCAAATCTATGATAGCTCCACCACCCGATTTTTCTTTGTCCCAAAACCAATCGCTATGAGGGCCAGGGTGAGTTTCCCTTGATTTAGTCCAAAGCACCCGACCTATATTTCCTTGTTGTATACTCACCAGCGACTTCAAGAATTTTGGAGTATAACATAGGTCTTCGAGATACCCTCCAAAGATTCCAGCTTCTTCTACCAAATGTAGCATTCGTTCTGCCTCGGCGGCTGTTCGGCCAAGAGGTTTTGTACAAAGCACGTGCTTCTTAGCTTTGGCACAAAGCTCTACTGCAATTTCGTGTAAATGATTGGGCAACGAAATGAGTACAACATCTACTTCAGGATGGCCAATGGCTTCTTCCATATTGTCGGTAAAGTGCTGTAAATGAAAGTCATCGGCAAAACGCTTGGCTTTATCAATATTGCGAGAATATACGCTATAAATAAAATCTTTTCGTCTTTGTGAATGTAAAGAACTTGCATAAAAACGGGCAATAAACCCAGACCCTAACATGGCAATTTTCATTGGCTTAATGGTAAAATGTGGAGATAGTTGTTGAAATACACTAGTCAGTATTATATCAATTTTGTATATTTAATATTATTTATTTCACAAATAACCTATTTTATATACTATATTTCCACCACAAATCAACTTTAACCGATACTATTTTGACCAATTTGATAGCACATAAAAATGCGGTATTCCAGAAGCTTCCACTTACGGCAGGAAGTTCGTTTATTGTCAAACGTTATGAGTCGCCTTATTTTGAAACACCTTGGCATTTTCATGAAGAATATGAATTGGTATTTTGTGAAAGAGGTTTCGGTAAAAAATTTATTGGGAATAGTTTTTCTGATTATCAGGAAGGCGAAATTGCCTTTATCGGGAAAAATATACCTCACTTATTCAAGGCAGATGACTCATTTTATCAGGCGTATGCCCAACAAAAGCCCAGTTCGATTGTCATCCAATTTTCGGAAGATTTTTTGGGAAAAGATTTTTTCAATAGTCCTGAAATGGTTACTATGAAAAAGATTTTGGTATTATCTAAAAATGGCCTATTGGTTTTGGGAAAAACCCACGAGCATATCAGGCAAATTATGATAGAAATGCTAGAAATTAACAATATAGGGAGGCTTTATAAGCTTTTTGAAATCTTCATGCTTCTTTCTAATTGCGACGAACTACAGCCTATTTCACCTAGTATAATTAGTGGCATAAATATCAATGATAGTGTCAAAATGAATAGTGTACTTGACTATACGTTACAGCATTTCAGAGAAGACATATCTATTGCCCAAGTGGCTGCTCTATCGCATCTTTCAGCATCTGCTTTTTGTAGGTATTTCAAATCTAGAACACAAAAAACATTTTTGGGCTTTGTTATCGAAATGAGGCTCAATGAAAGTCGTAGGCTTTTGCGTGAAACAAACTTATCGATTCTCGAAATTTGCTACGAGTGTGGGTTTAAAAATTTATCTAATTTCAATCGTTTGTTTAGGAAGCAATTTCAGCAAAATCCAATGGAATTTCGTCGAAATCAGGGTTTGTAGGATTGTGGGATAAGTAAATCTTAAAAATCCCACAATCCTGATACTAGCTTCTTATTTCAAAAGACGTATTTCATAAATTGGCCCTGTTGATTCCTGATTTTTAGCCACAATTTTTAAGGCTATAGACACACTATTTTTTATATCAGCAGGTAATTCATAGTCTACTTCTATGATTTTTTTGATGTTGCTGGCTTCCAAGCGTACCGTTTGCAATACAGTATTATTCAGTACAATATCAAATACCCTAGGTTTATTGATACTAGCATAACGCAATCGTAATTTTTGAGCTTTCTGTTCTGTATTTCTCAGATCATAGCTCATCCAATCGGTAGTACTTCTCCAGAAATTGCCTAACTCACCTCCCATATTGGTTTGATTACCCCTAAAGTTATGGTCAGCTTCGGGCTGTTGTTCCCCCAAGGCAATTTGGTCTATGGTTTGCTGTTCTAATGCAAGTTTTAGTTTTTCCTGTTCCTGAATTTCTTTTATTTTTATACCCAATTGATCTTGTGTCATTACTGGCCAATACAGCATATACCGAGCTTCATGTATTTGATAAAAAGGTACTAATTTTAAAGTTTGATACTTTTGAGGATAGACCAAGCTACCTAAAGAAAAGCTAAGGTTTTGTTTGCTAATAGGCTTTATTTCAGACAAATAATTATTTGAATTACTGACCAATATAGGAGCTTCATTCAGTGGATATAACTTTCCAGAAGCTTCATGCCCCATTCTACTATCATTGGCCCAAATACCTTTTAAGTCGGTAGTATCTGTGGCTGCAGCCAATACAATAGGCCCGTGCAAAAATGACACCCAAGGCGAGCCATCGGGTAGGGCTTCGGCTGTAGTCTCCATCGGTAAAACTACCCTTATCTTGTCGCCCGATTTCCAGGTTCGAGTCAAAGCCACATAAGAAGAAGGCTGATTATTGATAGGTATATTTTTGCCATTGATAGTAATTTTCAGGGCCTGAGGTTTTACCCATTTTGGATAGCGAATATGTACCGTAAATTGTTTAGGATGAATCAGTTTTAGGGATAGCTCGGTAGATTCGCTAGCTGGAAATTGAGTGTTTTGGGTTAAGGTGAGTCCTTTTTCTTTCCAGTTGAGGGTAGATGCCATGAATAAATTCACATAAACATCGTTGTCGGAATGAGCGTAAATCAAATCACCGTATTTCCCATGATTTTCTAAACCTGAACCTACACAACACCAAAAGCCTTGTTGTGGCTGAGAATACACCCGATAATGCCTAGGACGAATAGGCGTAAAATAGACAAATCCGCCGTGTGTAGGGTGTTGTGACGACAAAATATGGTTGAAAAGCGTTCTTTCAAAAAAGTCAATATAGCTTGCTTGGGGGTTTGACAAGAAGATAGATTTTGTCAGTTTGAGCATATTGTATGAATTGCAGGTTTCGGGGCCTTGATTTGATTCAAGCATTGGGCCAAAATCATTGGTAGGATTGAAATGCTCTCTAAAACTATTGCCACCAAAAGATACACTACGCTTTTGGCTTACATTTTGCCAGAAAAAAACAGAAGCTTTTGCCCAGTCTGGATTGTTGGTTAGTGACGCAATTTTCTGAAAACCAATTACCTTTGGGATTTGCGTATTGGCATGTAAACCCGTCAAAGCGTCTTTTTGCTCAATCAAAGGATTTAGGATAGCTCGGTGCGATATTTTTTGGGCAATATCCAAATACTTTTTATCCTGTGTAATTTCATAAATATCAGCAAATACTTCGTTCATACCGCCATGTTCGGTTCTCAGCATCTTTTGAATTTGTTCGTCGCTTAGATTTTGAATAGTGTTGGCAAACCAGTTGGACAAATTCAGTAACACATCAAGGGCCTGCCTGTTACCAGCTATGGTATAGGCATCGTACAAGCCCGCAAATAGCTTGTGGATATTGTATAGAGGAACCCACGTATTATTAAGCCCAAAACCGCTACCGTCCAAATCGCCTTTGGCTATTCTTGCCCAAAATACCTTACCTTGTGGAATACCTCCTACGTAGCCATCACCATTTTTTTGCTGACACAAAGCTAACTCACCTACCATATAGTCTAGGCGTTGAAGTAATACAGGGTTGTTGGTAGAAGCGTACATCAAGGCCAAAGCTGATAAATAATGCCCCCCAATATGACCATCTAAGCCAGAGTTCTCCCAATTGCCATACCGCTCGGCTTTCAGTGGCAAACCTGCGTCTATCCGATAAGGAGCAAGTAATCTATCTACATCGAGGTCGAGGATATATTTCATATCGACATTCTGAGCATTCAGAAAAGGCCCTTCTTTCAAACGAACAGCCTGTAAAGGAAAACTTTTGATAGATTCTATGGCTGGTTGTTGCTGACCAAAACTTGGTAAAAAGCTTGTTATAAGCCCACATAGTACCACTAATTTTTTGCTAAACATATTGAATTATGGTATTAAGAAGTAAGTAAATTAAATTGTGTTAAATTGACACAAAACTAATTAATCTTTTTACCATTTAATACTTTTATCCAAAAATATATTTGTATAATATCAAAATATAGGAAGGTATGCCAGAAGGAGTGTTTAGAATAGCCAAAAATCGTGAATATTTATAGTATTGGGTCGGTATAAATATACAAAACACAGCATTACTTCCTGCAATGCTGTGTCTGTTCAGTGATTTTTTAGTAATAAGTAAAAGATGTATATTGTTGTAATATATTGATTATCAAATTTTTAAAAATAGTTGCTCTATGGTATTTAGAATATTGCACTCAAAATGGTACGGGCACTTAATAAAATTACAACTGTACCCACCAAAATCATCAAAGGGCGACGAGGTACTCGGTTGATCAGAATAGCACCAAAAGGTGCTGCAATAATGCCCCCTATTACCAATCCCAAAATAATTTGCCAGCTATTTACACCTTCAAATAACAAAAAAGTAATACCACTAGAAAAAGTTATCAGAAATTCTGCTGCATTGACCGAACCAATAGCATAACGAGGGTTACGTCCTTGTCCCAATAAAGTAGAGGTTACAATAGGCCCCCAGCCTCCCCCGCCTATCGAGTCCATGAATCCACCAAAAACAGCTAACAAGCCCACCTGTTTTGTTTTCTTTTTTGTAATATTTTTCTGAAAAGCTTTTCTCAATATAACAATCCCCAACACAAACATATAAGCTGATATATAGGGTTTTATGACATTTCCATCGATGATTTCAGCAAGTAAATAAGCACCAGTAACCGCCCCAACTACACCCCAAAGTAAAGCTTTGAAAAGCTTGATATTGATATTTTTAAATTTATAATGCGAAAAAGCCGAAGCTCCTGTTGTAAACATCTCAGAAACGTGTACACTTGTACTACTCAAAGCTGGAGGAACGCCAATTCCTAACAAAAAAGATGTAGAAGTAATACCATAGGCCATTCCGAGTGTACCGTCTACCAACTGAGCGGCAAGCCCAACACCAACATACAGCCAAAAGTCTTGCCCCAACCAATTGTAGGCTACCTGCGAAGCGTGAACGATTTCTTGCTTTCCTATTATTACCAAAGAAAGACCAAGATAAATCACTACTACAATCGACCACATCAGGGTTTCTTCTAATAGCGTCCATTTTCCAGAAAGAGCTAAATCTTTATCAAGCGGTTGTACGTTTTCCATTATGTCTTTAGTTAAATATGAATTAATTAACACCATACAGTAGCCTCAAGTACTGCGAGTTGAGTGTTCTGAAAAATAGACTTATTACCGTTAGTAGCCCAACAATAAGGCTCAAGTAAAATGTATTTGAAAAATAAATACCTATAATCAGCACCGTTAGGCACAAGCGACTGTATTCTAGGTAAAAAATCCATCGTTTTTGCTCTAGCAAAGCACCACAATTTACCAATGTAAGCAAAATAAGTACTGCAATAAGCACCTGAATCGTTACAGGAATTTGGGCTTGATAATAAATCACACCAAACAAAATACCCAAAATTACAATCATCTGAATCGTAACATAATTCTTAAATCGTCCTGTAGAAGATTCTTCCTTAACACTCACCAAAAAACGGTGTTCAAGGGTATTTCTTATTTCGGGGTCGATGATTTCGGGTTTACCAAAAAGTATTTTTAGTTTTTCTTTCCAAGTAGGCACTTGTCGGCAGGCATACAGCAATTCTAACATAAAATGAAAATGCTGCCACAAAAAACTATAACTTTTGATAGGTTTGGTAAGCCCATAAACAGGCTCTTCTACTTCTTCGGCAAAAGTGCCAAATATTTTGTCCCAGATAATAAACATATCGCTATAGTTTTTATCCAGGTATTGCTCGTTACAAGCATGATGCACACGGTGATGCGAAGGTGTTACCAAGATATATTCTAAAATTCCTAATTTACCTACTGTACGAGTGTGAGTAAAAAACGGATAAATACCATGAATCATCAATACGATGGTAATCATGTCGGCCGAAAAACCAATAATCGGCAAAATAGACCAGAAAAATGTACGAGCAACAGCCTGAAATATCGTAATACGTGCCGAAACCGTAAAATTAAACTCTTCGCTTTGGTGATGTACAATGTGTACGCTCCAAAGCAAATTGACTTCATGCCCCAAACGATGATACCAATACCACAACAAATCGGTGAGTAATAAAAGGGCTATCCACGATATAACGCCCGATTGAATATCAAGAATACCCCAGTTTTTTTGGATATAGTCATAGAAAAAATAAAATATCCCTACCGTAAAGCAATCTATCAACCTTTCGGCAATACCTACGTTGAGGTTTGAAATAGTATCCTTAAAACTGTACAGTTTTCTTCCTTGTTTGCGTGCAATAAAAAACTCAAATGTCATCAGCACAAGAAACAAGGGTATGGCAAAAGCAAGATATTTAGTGTGCATTTTATCAGGTCAACTTATTTAGATTTGTTTGATATATATTTAGTGTAATGCTCCAAGACTCAAGGCATTGGGTTGCCCATAAGGACATACCCAATGTCGAGTACAATTCTCCAAAAACAATCTCAATGAATTCCTAGTATCGCACTATAATTGAGTTTTGGTAAGAAATGGCCTTCTTACGTTGAATTGCCTTGGATAACCAACCAATTTTTTCATTCACTATTTTTACTTTACTTCTAAAGTCTACTTTAAGTAAGTTACAGATTTTGATAAAACTAACTTGTTGATAATAAGCTATATAATTATTGCAAACAAGCGTATTTTGTACTTTTCAGATGGCTGAACCTTAGCACAAATGGAAATAATTATCGCTCAGCAGAAATACGGAAATACCTAACAATATGGTTACTATTGTACCTACCAATCCAAGTAGAATTTTTTCGCCAAGATTAGTCTGTTCTAAAAATGAGTCTGTTAGTATTTCTATTGCTTTCATAATATAAATTCTATAGTTTTTATAGACTAATATTGCAACATTAAGCAGCCAGTTCTTGCATAATTACAACAGGAATATTTTTGCTTGCACCAAACACCGACGCTAACATTTCGGTAGCCTTAAAAGGTTTGTCGAAGTTGTGGTCAACAGAGGCATACACTACTTTTTCACTTGCCGAAATAACATACGTAGCAGGCAAAATTACATCGTCCGAAATACCAGCAATACGTTCCCAGATAGGAAACTCGGGCTGATACAAACCTAGCTGTGCTGCTAGTTGGTTATGAGGGTCGGCCAGTAGGTTGAAAGGAATATCAAAATGCTGAACCATTTCTTTTACTTCTTTTTGTGTAGCTTGTACAACTACCAATAAGTTTCCGCCAAAATGTAATATTTCATGATACGCTTCTACTAATTTCTGAAGGTGTTTTAGGCCATAGCCGTTCCATCCTCCCGACAAAAAACTAATAACCAGTGGCTTACGATTCATCAATCTGCGTAAATGCACTGGTGGTTGGTTGTCAAAATTATAAGGAATATGCTGTAAGATTAAAGCATTTTTATCTAATGTCAAACTTGGAAATCTATCTCCTACTTTCAATAAAGAAGCACGATTAGGTTTCTTATAGGTTTTTAAAGGAAAATTTCTGTCCCAATTCAAATGTATATAGTTTAATTGATTAGTGCTCATCTGACAATTTACTTTAAAGTGTTGTGAATTATTTGCGTCAAGAGTGGACTCGAACCACTGTTAAAGGCTTTTGCATACCTTCGCCTAACCACTCAGCCACTTGACTAAAATCTTATGTTCATGCTTATGAATTGCTATAGCTAAGTTGATATGACAAAATTACAAGATTAAAACTACTTAATCTATAAACTTTATATACTTTATTTTCATAATATACACTAATGAAGAATAATGTATATTATAGAAATTTTATGTATTTAAAAGAAGAATTTAATAAATGATATATGTCATTTATAGCAATTTTACGATAAATAGAACTCATTTGAGCTAAAAAAAGAGAGAAAATACAAAAAATAAAATATACTAATTCTATAGATTATATATTTTTAATATATTTGTAAAAACTACTTATCACGATGAAAACAACGATAACATCTTTTGCCACTCGATTTATTTGGCTTATTCCGCCATTCACGATATTACTTATTACAGCAATTGGCAATCCTAATTTGTTCAAAGAAAAACAGAAGAAAAACAAGAAGATTTATCTGAGTAGTCAGGTAATTATCAAGGATAATTTAGCAAAACGATAATCCATTTACATGAATCAAAGCACACAACAACAACTCCTTAAAGGTCAAGTTTTCCGTATTTTATTAGGCATTGTATGGTATTGGTTGGCTAGTTATGGCCCTATTACCCAAGCTCAAACGTTTGATTTTACGCCTGGTTTGCAGAATGCTTACACCGAGGTTACCAAATTCAAGATTCCACACGCCCGACAGCTATTAGCCAAAGAACCTTCCAATAATGGTATCAAAATTTGGCTCGACGACCTTGCCGATATGATTACCGTTTATGCCAATGAAAGTGAAGGTGATTATGATAACCTATACGACAAAGCCGACGAACGATTAGATATGCTCGAAGATATTGACCCAAAATCGCCATACAATCGCTTGCTTCGTGCCGAAATCAAATTTCACTGGGCTTTGGTTCAAATGAAACTTGGCCACGAAACCAAGGCAGGCATGAATGTTATTGGTGCTTATAAGCTATTGGAAGAAAATAAAAAATTATTCCCTTCTTTTACTCCTACCAACAAAATCCTTGGCGTAATACATGTTTTGATTGGCTCTGTTCCCGAAAATTATCGTTGGATTACCAAAATATTAGGTCTCAAAGGTAATATAGACCAAGGTGTTCATGAATTAGAATTGGCAAGTCAAGACAAAATTTTTGGTACAGAAGCTCGTTTTTATAAACTATTTGTACAAAGCTATATATTGCCCATCAACGACCGTGTAAGAAACGAGGTAGCCGACTACATACAAAAAAATCCAGAAAGCTTATCGGCTGTGTTTTTGGGTGTGGCCATTGCCGAAAAAGATAATAAAAGTGAGCAGGCATGGCGTATTCTTCAAAAAATTCCTACTACACAAGGGTATTTGGTATTACCTATTTTTGATTTGTACACAGGGGATATTTATTTGCAAAAAGGCCAATACGACAAAGCAGAGGTATATTATAGCAATTATCTTAAAAAATTTAGAGGGCATAGCTTTATCAAAGATGCTCACTATAAGTTGTTTCTTTGCAATTGGCTAGGCGTTGAAGACAACAAGGCGAAGGGCTATTTATTACAAATCAATAATGTAGGAAAAAAGCTATCAGAGTCGGATAAGGCTGCTCAAAAGTTTTATGAAACATACGCTAAAACCAAAAGTTTACCTAATAAAGCTTTAATCAAAGCTCGATTTGCTACCGATGGCGGTTACTATAAAGAAGCCCTAGAATATATTAACGACCTTTCAGAAAGTGTATGTACTAGCACTATCGAAAAAGCTGAATATAATTTTAGAAAAGGCAAAATTTTACAAAATCTCAACGATACCGACCAAGCTATTACACTTTTTGAACGAAGTGTAACTTTGGCGAGTAATCTTGATACCCATTTTGGAGCAAGTTCATCTTTACAATTGGGCTATATTTTTCAAAAACGAAAAGATAATAAAAAAGCTATTGGATGGTTTGAAAAGGCTATTTCCTACAAAAAACACGAATACAAAAACTCAATAGACAACAAAGCTCAGGCGGCTTTAACAGAATTAAAAGAGTAACAAACATGCGTCATCCCGAATTTTGGGATAATTTGTAATAAAGCCTTCTTGTGAGTATTTATTGGAAAAAAAGCACACAACTCTAAGGCATTTATTGATTATTCGGGATGACTTGTGTTTTCATGTTAAATTTCAGAATCACTCATATCGATGAAGTAGTTTAAAATGCTATTCCTTTTATCAGTTATGAGTAAAGCTATTTAGGGTAAGAGCTGTGTCGGTAACACCACTCAGATAAATGGTATAAATCTTCCCTTCTTGAACGGCTATTTCTTGTCGAGCTAATGCCAAATTACTTTCGTTGGCAATTTTGGTAAGCTCAAAACGTAAAGTTCCAGCATCGACACTCACAAATGGCCCAAGCGAATAGGCACTCAAGCCTGTTCCAGCAATAATCGAGTTTCCTGCACGGCCATAAGCAATACTATTGAACAACGTATTACTATTGGCTTTTACCCTAATATCGCTTACCAACGGAGCCAGATGCACAAATCGTACTTTGGCTTTACCAGCAGCAGGAGCAACCAAGTCATCATAAAATAAAATCAAGGAATCGTTAGTTACCGAGTTTTTCTTTCTAATAGCAAAAACCGTGTGGTAATAATCTGGAATAGGGCCATTGGGGCCACCCGACGCTCCAAATGTAGCGGCATTGCCAAACTGAGTTGATGCCTTTAAGGTACTATTGCTTCCTTCTGAAAAACTGATCTGGACATCACCAAACTGAGTATTGATATAATTAGTGGATTGGTTTTGAGTTACTAAACTACTTGTTACACGCGTAATGTATGTCCAAAAGTGTATTGAAGCACCATTATTTCGTGCATTAACAAAGCGGATTTTTGCCGAAAGAGGTTCGCCTTCTTCCTGAAAATCGAGGTATGATTTTTTGCAGGATGTCAAAGAAAGAGCAATAATAGAAATAATACCCCAAAGATATTTTGAATGAATTGTCATAATTACCAAGATTAAATGAAATACTCAAGAACTAAAAAGTAGCTGCCAAACGCACAAATGCACGACCACCTGTCGATACAAATTGCCCCCCTCCTGGTGTGGCAATACGTCGGCCAGCCACTAACTGGTCGGTATAATCGGCCAATACGTTGAACACATTGTTTATACCCGCAGTAACCTGTATAGTTGGTGAAATTTTGTATCCTGCCGACACATCGGTAATCCATTTAGGACTAAAGTTTTGGTAGAAAATATTACCCCCGCCAAAGTTGGTTGCCACATTAACATCGCCAAAATGTACAGTTCTCAACAAGAAATTCCAGCGGTCAATAGCATATAATCCTTGCAAACTAATTTTCCTTTGTGGAATAGACGATTCAACACGCACCTTTTCGGTTGGACTTACAATTACATCTACAAAAGCTTCAAGACCCTTGGGAGTGTTGATTTTGCGAATTTCATTTTTGCCAAAATTAGCCGCCGCAATAAAGGTAAAATTACCATTGCCTATTTGGGCCTTATAGCTAGAGGTAATATCTATTCCACGAGTTCGAGAGCTGATGGCATTATAAAAGAAATTGGCCTGATTAGCCCCAGTAGCAGCAAAGGCAGCTTTTAGGTCGGCTGGCAAATTCGCAGCACTTGAGCTAAAGTTACCTGTTTGTACAATTCTATCATCAATATCAATCGAATAAGCATCAATAGAAAGTTCAATATTGCGACTCGCTTTTGAGGTAAATCCAAGGGTATATCCTCTTGATTTTTCGGGTGTCAAACTCGGAATACCCAAAGCACGAGCTGCCGCACTTACATTAGAGGCCGTTAAAATATCGACCCCAACCCCACCCAAAAACGAAGTGGAAACCGCTGTATAATAAAACTGGGCTAAATCAGGAGCACGAAAACCCGAACTAACCGAGCCACGAATAGCTAACCAAGGAGCAAACTGATAACGAGTAGCCGCTTTGCCTGTTAGTACGTTTCCAAAATCTGAGAAGTTTTCGACACGTAATGCTCCTGAAAGTGTCCAGCTAGGAGTAATGTTGGTTTCTAAATCCAAATAGGCCGATACAATAGAACGAGAAACATTGGTTTCGCTTTCTGGCCTAAACCCAGGGTAAATTTGCGAGCCAGCGGCAGTACCATTGAGGGCTGTTTGGCCAGCTTCTTGTAAATAAGGAATACCCTGATAAGTAGTATCTATGTCGTAAATGGTTCGGGTGTCGGCTTTGATATATGAGTTGGGTTCACCTTTTTCTACATAGTAGGTTTCTACTCGATACTGTGCCCCAAAAGCAATATTGAGCCCATGCAAAACTTTATCAAAATATTGGCTAAAATCTAAGCTAGTGGTATTTTGGCTTGCTCCATACGCTCCAGCAAAAAAATTCTTGGGGGTTTTCAAACCCAAACTTGCATTCAACGAATGTGTTACTCGATTGGTAAAGCTATTGCCTCCATATACATTGGAAAAATCAACCGACCACCCTCGTACTTTTCCACGAATTCCGACAGCCAATGATTTGTCTAAAATACCTAGTTCAATTGCTGGTAAAAAGCCATCTGGATAAATAAATGTATTGTTGCGTGTACCCCAGCCCGGAAGACGACGTACGGCTGTAAACTCAGAGTTGCGGTAACTCAATCCCCCAAAAGCATAAAATTCGGCTCCGTTGCTCAATGGCAAAGCTGCATTGAAGAACGTTAAAGCATCTTTTTGACGGTTGGGACCACTCCTTTGGTTAAAATATTTTCGGGTCAAACCTCTTTTTGCTAAAATAGCTTCGTCTATTTCTTTGGTAAAAATGGCATCGTAGTCTCTAACACCAGCACCACCACCATAAATTGGGCCTGTGTACAAGCCATTGTCGCCACCACCTACAGGCTCGGCAATACCTTGTGTACCAAATTCGGCTGTTAAATTGACGAAGCCTCCATTTTCGCCTGTTTTAAAACCATAATTGATACTACTTCTCGTAAATTCGCCATCGCCCGAATACCTTACGCCCCCTGTTGTACTAACCAATAGATTGTCGGTATTTTTTTTCAAAACAATATTGATTACACCCGCAATAGCGTCTGAGCCATACTGTGCGGCAGCACCGTCACGAAGCACCTCAATTCGTTCAATCGAAGCCGTAGGCAAAGCGTTGAGGTCATAGCCTGTCGAACCGTTGCCATTGCCACCAAAATTGATATTAGAACTTTTGTGTCGTCGTTTGCCATTGACCAATACCAAGACTTGGTCAACCGACAAGCCTCTTAGCTGAGCCAAGTTGGTTGCACTGGCAGCATCGCCCCCGCTACTTTCGGCCGAATGAAACGATGGTGCTACATATTGTAATATTTGAGTAATAGTAACCTGCGGAGCAGACTCTTGTAATTGCTTGATATTGACCACATCGACTGGTACAGGCGAGTCGAGCTTGGTACGATTGGCATTACGTGACCCCACAACCTGTACTTCACCCAAAGTATTTATAGAAGGGCTCAACGATATGTTTATTTCACTTCCTGATGTAATGGGTACTTCTTTGGTTTGATAACCAATAAATGAGAAAACCAACGTAGACCCCTTCAGGTAATTCAGCCTAAATGTTCCGTTGGGCGTTGTTGTAGTTCCTGTGTTTGTTCCTTTGATAACCACCGATACGCCAATCAGTGGTGAATTATCTTCTTGTGATGTTACTTTTCCAGTAACCACTTTTTGCTGTGAAAAGCCTTGATTCAAGCCGAATAAAGACAAAAGCAAATATAAAATTGTAGTTTTTTTGCCCATTAAATGAAAGTTTTAAAAAAATATCAAGGTAGCAGTATCATGCTATAAGTCATGGGCTTATAGAAGTACTATTCTCCAAAATCTTGATATTTATAGCCTATAATAGCAGGCTACATGAACAGAAGATTGAATATATTGATTGCTAAATCCATATCCCTTACTGGATTTAGCAATCAACAAAATATGAATACTATTTCAGACTAGCGGTTGTGATAGTAGCCTTTTCGTAGGGATTAGGCTCTGCAATAAGGGCATCTAGCACTTTGTTGAATTTCTTGGTATAATCTTTAAAATACTTGCCTGTAATTTCACCTGTATAACCTGTGTATATTTCACGAACATCACCGTTTCTGTCGATAATAATGGTTGTTGGGAAAGCCGCCATTCTGTTAAGTGCAGCGAGTTTTTCGGTTGCTACTTTTTTATCGGCAATTCCTCCAAAAAGAATATCGTATTCAATGCCAAAAAAATCACGAAGTTTTCCTAAAGTATATTTGGCATATTCCAAATCATCTTTTTGTTCAAATCCAATAGCAATAGCTTCGACACCACGGTGTTTGTTGGCCTTGAACCAAGGTGACAAAAAGCGGGTTTGGTCGGTACAATTAGGACACCATGTTCCAATTATTTCTACAATCACCACTTTGCCTTTGTATTTGTCATCGCTCAATGAAACCTGCTTACCTGTCAAATCAGGAAAGGTAAAATCTAATTTCTTATATCCTTCTTTCAGAAAAGTCAACTTATAAGGGTCTGGTAATGTTGCTTTATTATCTTTTACGGCTTCAAATTTTTGGGTAACATAAATTCCAAAACTGATTTCACCATCGCTAATAGATGTTAAATCGTCATTGATTTTGCCTCTGATAGCCACTGGACTAGGCCCTGTAAAACCTGAAAGACGAAATTCATTTCCTTGGATTGTTCCCTCGAGCTCACGGGTATCGCCTACAACGGTCATCAAAACGCCTGTAAGTTTATTGCCTTTTTGTTCTAAAAGAGCTACCGAATTAGCTGCATTGGGGTCTTTACTAATGATTTTGACGTTCCATTTTCCAGATACGTTGGTTACAGGTTTTTGGTTTTGGCCAGGTTCTACAAACCGATACGTTTTGCCATACTCAGCCACAAATGGCAGCGAGTTGCCTCTGAAGTTAGGAACAAGGCTTTTGTAAACCCCTTTAAAAGCTCCATTTTCATCTATTTTGCCTACCAAAGCTGCATCATAAGTATTCATCTTTACAAAAATGCTATCGCCTGCAATAGTTTTTACCTGAAAGTCATCTCGGCGGCTACCGTTCAGTAAAGTCAAAGTAGCTGATTCGATAGATTTACCTTTTATTTCAAAATTAAAAGGTACACGCGTTTCATTTACTTTAAATTCTCCACGCCATTTTCCTTCTTTCAGGATGGGCTTTTCGGTGGCAAAAGATACACTTGCCAACGACAAACTAAGTAGCGAGACCTGACACGCTCCTTTTAGAAAATTACTTTTCATAATACTATTTAGAATGTTTAGTGGTCCACCTTTACAAATGTAGAAGATACCAACCAATCATAAACTTGCTCAGGTGGACGAAGGGGTTTAAGTTAAGATTTAAGAAATAGCCAATAGATTACTGGCATTGGTCGTGATAGACCAAATGAAACTTGATGAGCCTCGTCATAGTTCTGGGATTTAGTTGTTGAAAAATAGTTAAAAATCAATTATTTAAGTTGTACACAAAATTTACTTTTTCAAAAATCTATCGTCGGTAAGAGCCCTTAAAAAAGCCTCTAAATCAGCTATTTCACTTTTGGTTAGGTTGAGCGGAGCACTCAACGACAAATCACGGTTGATACCATTCCTTACAATGGCATCGGGCTGGTTATAATATTCTATAACCTCTCTGAGGGTTTTAAACATACCATTGTGCATATACGGCGGTGTAATGGCCACATTTCTAAGCCCTGGTACTTTAAAATGCCCCAAATGGCTAGAATCTTTGGTTATTTTAAATCGACCAATATCATTTAGCTTTTTGCCGTCGAATAGGCCAATATTCTTGAACCTATCTGCCGTGAAATCTTCGCCAGCGTGACAATTAGAGCAATTAGCTTTACCAATAAACAAAAGCCTGCCTCGAATGGCCTCGGCACTCATGGCCGAGTCGTCGCCATTGATATAGCGGTCGTAAGGTGTATTGGCTGTTTCGAGTGTTTTCTGGTAAGCGGCCAAGGCATCACCCAAAAGTTTTTCGGTGGCTTGTGATTTATAAATTTTCTTGAACGCTCTACTATATACTTTGTCCTCATTGAGTCGTGCTACGGCCTGTTCAATAGGGAGATTCATTTCGATTGGTGAAATAATGGGTTGTATGGCTTGCTCTTCCAGCGAGTTGGAGCGACCATCCCAAAATAAGTGGATTCGGCCTGCCAGATTCATAGCAGAGGGGGTATTTCTGTCGGTCGGAGCTCCATCTACGCCTGTACTAAACTGAACGGTATCGGCAAAAGCCAGTTCTGGTTTGTGGCAAGAAGCACAACTAAGTGTTTTTTTAGAAGACAATATAGGGTCAAAAAATAACTTTTCCCCTAATGCTACTTTGTTTGTTGGTTCGTTTTCCTGCATACCATATTGAAAACTCATCAATACAACACTCACCACCGCAAGTATGCTCAAACACTTTTTCATCTTTAAATAATTAGAAAATTTTGGAAAAACTAAAATGTAATAGGCTTAAAATTGAAAGGTTTTTTCAAAGGGAATACAAACGCCTTTTTTGTCATGGCAAACTTGCCCTTTGATTGAGCCAAAAATATCGTAGTTGTATTCTACCACTCGTACTTTGGCTCGAAACTGGGCTTTTTGGGTAAAATAAGATATTTCTGTTCCCCAATTTCTATCTGTTTTTTTGAGGGGCGATATAGGCTTTATATCGGAACTGAGCTCGAACGACCCATTTTCTGAAAACTGAAATATAGTAGGCTGTGGGCCAACGTCTCCTTTAAAATCGGAGGAATAAAGCGACCATCCCTTTTCGATGGTTGTATCAAAAATCAATTCAACCTCATCTCCAACTTTGAAATTATCATTGGCAAATTTGAATTTCCAAGTTACAATTTTATCTATTTCCTGTGCTTGAACAAAAGTAGCCGCCAAGCTCAATAGTAGCGATAATAAGAGTGTTTTTTTCATGTTGCCTAACAATTGAATAAGGTAGGGGTGTCAATTCCTGAGAGAACCTTAGTACACCCCTAATTTTGTAATACTTTAATAATCATGTATTTATCTGCCCACAAATACATAATAACAAAATCGTTACTTACCTGTAGCCTTTGCCGAAGCTGTGCCAGCCTGAGCTACCAAGTTAACATCCAATTCAAAATCGTTGTCGATAGCTTTGTCGCCAAGGTTTTCAAAGAAGTTTTTTGAACGGAACTTAATGTCATATTTGGTACGGTCTACTACAATTTTGGCCTGAGCTGATACTTTATTTTTCTCAACTTTTACAGTTGCTGGAAATTTGACATCGCTAGTGATACCTTTAATCGTTAGCTTTCCTGCTATTTCGTAGTTGTCGCCACCTTTGGCTGTTACGGCGGTAGTTACAAACTTCGCTTTGGGAAACTTATCGGTAGCAAAAAAGTCATCGGCCTTCAAATGCCCTACCAATTTGGCATTATAGTCTTTATCGGTTAGGTCGGTGACGGTCAACGAGGCAACGTCTATTTCAAAAGAGCCACTTTTGAGTTTGTTATTGGCCACTACTAAATTGCCCGCACTCAAAGAGATATTCCCAGTATGAGCCCCTGTTACTTTTTTGCCCGTCCATACCAGCTTGCTGGCCTGATTATCAACCGTATAGTTGGCATCGGCAGCTTTTCCGTTATCGTTTCCAGCATTTGCACCTAGTGCCAATGCCAACAGTGTTGTGCATAATAAGGTTACTTTTTTCATCATAAATAGTTTATTAAATTGTTGTCTGTAAAATTTATTTAAGAGCTACTTCCGAAGTAGGAACAGGCTCGGCTATGAGTTTATCAAGGTCTTTGTTCCATTTTTTAACATATTGCTTAAAATATTTCCCTGTTACTTCGCCTGTATATCCTGTATGAATTTGTTTTACTTTGCCATCACGACCAATAATAATAGTAGTTGGAAAAGCAATCATTTTGTTAAGTGCGGCAAATTTTTCGGAAGCTACTTTTTTGTCGGCAATACCCCCAAAAAGAATATCATACTGAATATCATATTTCTCTTTTAACTTACCTAAAGTGTATTTGGCGTATGCTAAATCATCTTTTTGCTCAAATCCTACAGCGATTGCCTCTACACCACGGTCTTTGTTGGCTTTGTACCAAGGCGATAAAAATTGTGTTTGGTCGGTGCAGTTAGGACACCACGTTCCAACAATTTCTACAATTACAACTTTGCCTTTGTATTTTTCATCGCTCAACGAAACAGGCTTTCCATTCAAATCTGGTAGCGTAAAATCTAGTTTTTCATAACCCTCTTTCAAATACGTCAAAGCATAAGGGTCGGGCAATTCGGCCTTTTTGTCTTTTACCCCTTCAAACTTCACGTTGTTATAAATTCCAAGACCAACTTCGCCCGAGATACTTTTATCAGGATTGATTTTGCCTCGAATTAGCCATGGACTAGGGCCAGAAAACCCTGTCAATGTAAATTCGTCACCTTGAACAATACCTTCCAGCTCACGAGTATCGCCTGTTACCTTCAGGAATACACCTTTAAGCTTATTACCTTTTTGTTCAAAAACAGCCACTTGGTCGGCTACAGGCTCTTTGCTACTAATTTTGATAGCCCATTTGCCCGAAAGGTTATGATTAGCTTTTATTTCTTTTTCAGGCTCAACAAATCGGAAAGTTTTGCCATATTCGGCGGTAAAAGGCAAGAAATTACCTCTAAAATTAGGAACTAAACTTTTGTAAACACCCGAAAGCGTACCGTCTTCATGGATTTTAGCTACTAATGCAGCGTCATAAGTATTCATTTTGATAAATACCGAATCTTTTGCTGTTTGCTGAACGTGAAAATCGTCTCTTCTTGTTCCATTGATGAGTGTAAAGGTGGCATGTTCGGCATCCTTGCCCTTCACTTCAAAATTAAAAGGCACTTGTACCTCGTTTACTTTGAATACACCACGCCATGCACCTTCTTTGATAAAGGTACTTTGGGCATTAACTACATTGGCGGATAGCGTAGATAAGGCCAAACAAGCAATAGAGAGTAGTTGTTTCTTGGATTTCATTTCGTTTATTGGTTTTTGTTAATCTATTAAGTATATAGATTTAGTATATTTAAAAAAGATATAATACATACAAAAGCAATTAAAGTAATGAAAATCAAACATATACGCTATCAAACTGGCGTTTCTCCTAGAATTTATGCCTTGATAATCAGGTAATTAATCACTAATTAATGAGTTACTTATTAAAATGGTTGAAAAAAGTAATTTTGATACCATCTATTGAAAACAGCACATAATGCTATCCAACATGATAAATGGCTTAATTACTTAAGATTTATCGTTAGAATTAGGTTGGGGCACCTTGTTGGTGGCTAACAGGTTGCCAGAAGTTCGTCGAGCCTAATCTCTCCCTTCGTTCTTTATAAATCTATTAATCTAGTTATTCTATAGGACAAATTTACATAATAAAAAATTACATATCCAAATTATTCTGAAAAAAAATCTGATAAATATCATTTTATGCACTTATCCAATACTTGTAGTTGTAATGAAAAAGTTTTTCACCGCTAGTCATATCACTCGAAAAAAACTCATAATCAATGACAAAGCTACTACAAGGCTTATCCAAAAGTGTTTAATCAACCGTTCATTCACTGACCCATAATTCACTTTATAATAATCTATCAACTCCTTTTTAAACTAATAAAATAAATTTTGCAAAAAAATTTGGAATTGTCAAAAGACATAAAGAACTTTGCCTATCGAATAAATAGATTTATAAAGAATGAAGGGAGAGATTAGGCTCGACGAACTTCTGGCAACCTGTAGTCATCAGCAAGGTGCCCCAACCTAATTCTAACGATAAATCTTTCCAATCCCAATACTAGAAATATTTATTGTACTGATTAAGAACCTCATATATAGTTTTAGAGATATAATCTATAAAATCCATATACTAAATATATTAAAGTGAAAAAATGGTGAATTTAGTGGGAACATACCCTAAACCTATTGACTATGAAAAAGCTCGTAAACAACAACCTAAAAACAAGAAAAGACATGGAGATTTATTGTGATAACGCCGCAACAACAGCCCTCGACCCTGAAGTACTTAATGCCATGATTCCGTATTTGACTAATCAGTATGGTAACGCATCTTCAAATCATATTTTTGGCCGAAAAGCTAAAGAAGCAGTAGAAGAATCAAGGCTGACAGTTGCCAAGTTATTCAATGTTTCGCCTAATGATATTTTTTTTA
The DNA here is from genome assembly GCF_000427405.1 of Flectobacillus major DSM 103. NCBI lineage: Bacteria > Pseudomonadati > Bacteroidota > Cytophagia > Cytophagales > Flectobacillaceae > Flectobacillus > Flectobacillus major. Next base: position 194,624 of record NZ_ATXY01000005.1, on the reverse strand, counting down.
CCTCGGGTGCTACCGAAGCCAATAATTTGGCTATTGCTGGAGCTGTAAGGACATTTGAGGTGCAGCATGCCATTACTTCGAGAATAGAACATAAGGCTGTTTTACAAACCTTAGGGCAATTTTCGCAGGAAGGAGAATTAGAAGTGAGCTTTGTACAGCTAGATACTAAAGGAAATATTGATTTTGAACATCTCGAAAATCTGTTGAAATATAATCCACAAACATTGGTTAGCCTAATGCACGTCAACAATGAAATCGGGAATATCAACGATATTCGGCAAATAGGATATTTAGTAAAAAAATACGATGGCCTATTTCATACCGACACCACACAAAGTATTGGCAAGTACAAATTTGATATTTCTCTGCTAAATGTAGATTATTTGGTGGGTTCGGCTCATAAATTTCATGGCCCCAAAGGTGTTGGTTTTATTTATATCGACAAGTATAAGCGAGTAAAACCTCATACTTATGGAGGGGCTCAGGAGCGTGGTACAAGAGGCGGCACCGAAAATGTGGCTGGAATTGTAGGATTGGCCAAAGCCCTGGAAGTGGCTTATCGTGGACTAGAGGAATACCGTAATCATATTGCCTATTTGAAGTCATATTTGATTGAGCAGCTCAAAAACAGCCCAATACCCGATATTTCTTTCAATGGAGCAAGTGAGTCTGAAACAGCCAGTAGTTATAATATCGTAAATGTGGCTTTCCCACATTTACGGAAAGGTGGGCCTTTGCTCGATAAGCTCGACAAGCTAGATATTGCGGTGTCGGGTGGTAGTGCTTGTTCTAACTTGACCAGTGCAGGCTCGCATGTATTAAAGGCTTTACAACAAAACCTCGACAAAGATAATATCAGATTTTCGTTTAGTAAATTCAATACTCCTTACGAAATCAAGGTTATTATTGATACCATTCGTGCGATTTACGAAGAAGACAGACTCCCTAAAAATGTGACTCCGTTGGCAACACCATTACTAGCAACAGCATAGAATAATACAATTATTTGTTTTATAATTTCAACATATATAACTTTTTAACTAAAATAATACAATTTATACGGTGATTGTTTGCAGATAAGGGATGAATGATTATATATTTGCCTACTAAACATATAGATTTTATATTTTATCTATAAACAATCATCAAAACTCTTTAAATATGCATTCCAAATTCTATAACAACATTAATTTCTTCTTCAGGTATAGGTTCGCTTGTTAGGTCAGCTAAATACCTAAATTGCTTTTCAGCATCCGTTTACCTATCTGTCAGCACTCCATGTCTAGCAAGACAAGGCTGTTCGTTTATTTTCAAAATATAAATACTACATGAAAAAACTTTTAAGATTTTCATTAGCTGTGATCCTTGTATTACAGCTGGGCGAGCTTTTTGCTCAAAATATCAAAGTTACTGGAAAAGTACTATCAAAGTCTGATAATCAGCCTGTTGCTGGTGTTACTGTACTCATAAAAGGTACTGCCAAAGGTACAGTAACCAATGCCGAAGGACAATACAATATTTCGGCTCAAGTAGAAGATATTCTCAAATTCTCATTTATTGGGTTTAAGTCGGTCGAGCAAAAAGTACCTGCTAGTGGAGTGGTCAATATCGCTTTAGAAACAGAAGATACCCAATTACAGGAAGTAGTGGTAACAGCCCTAGGTATTGCCAAAGAGAAAAAATCGCTAGGGTATGCTGTTCAAGAACTCCGTACAAAAGATATTGCCGAAGCACGAGAAGGCAACCTTGTCAATGCCCTTTCTGGAAAAATTGCAGGGGTTAACATTACCAACAGCCAAGGCGGTATGGGATCGTCGAGAATCGTGATTCGTGGCGAAACGTCAATTGCTGGTAACAACCAACCTTTGTTCATTATCGACGGTGTTCCAGTAGATAACACCCAAAATGGGATTGGTTCTGGTCGTGACTTTGCCAATGCTATTGCCGATGTCAATCCCGACGATATTGAATCTATTAGTGTTTTGAAAGGCCCCAACTCGGCTGCACTATATGGCTCACGAGCTTCTAATGGTGTTATTTTGATCAAAACAAAAAGTGGAAAATCAGCTAAGAAAAAAGGCCTAGGCGTTACTTTGAATGCGGGATTTACGGCCGAAAATTTATTGGTACTACCAGATTATCAGAATAGTTATGGACAAGGAACAGGCGGCGTGTTTTCGTATAAAGATGGTAAAGGTGGTGGTATCAACGACGGTACTGACGAAAGTTGGGGGCCAAAATTAGATGGACGTTTGATTCCTCAGTTCTTTTCAAATGGACAACCAGCTCCGTTTGTAGCTCATCCCGACAATGTGAAAAACTTTTTTGTAACAGGAAAAACCGCTAACCTTGGTATTTCGGTTGCTGGTTCTGACGAAAAATTAGACTATCGTTTTTCATTCAACAACTCTAATCAAACAGGGGTTATTCCTAATACAGATATTACCAAAAACTCATTTGCTGTAAACTCTACTTATCGCCTAAACAACAAATTAACCCTAAGTACAAGTGCCAATTTTATCAGAAGTGGTTCTGATAACCTTCCTGGGCTTTCGGGTCGTGGACAAAGCGTTATGCTACAATTCTTGTGGTTTGGTCGTCAGGTCGATACCGAACTTTTGAAAGACTACAACAAAGGAGGCTTCGACTACAACTGGAATCATAGCTATTATAGCAACCCTTATCTGCTACTTTACGAAAATACAGTACAACAACGCCGTGACCGCTTCTTTGGTAATGTCAACCTTTCGTATAAAATCAATAGTTGGTTAAATGCAAGTATTCGTACAGGAAACGACTACTATACCGATAAAAGAAAGTTTAAGGTGGCGTTTGGTACTAACGGAACACCATTTGGCTCGTATACCGAAGATGCCTACGTTGTAAATGAAAACAACACTGATTTTACCCTAAACCTCAACAAAAAGCTTAATAGCAACTTTGATTTGGACTGGTTAGTGGGCGGTAACCTCAGAAGCAACTTCAACGAACAGAATTATCAACAAGCACCCAAATTAGCTGTCGCTGACTTATATACGTTGAACAACTCCCGTGACCCACTAGTTTCGTATAATATACTCCGTAAGCAAAAAGTATACAGTTTGTACTCGTCGGCACAGTTGGGCTACAAGAATTTTGCATTTTTGAACCTTACAGCCCGTAACGACTGGTCGTCGACTTTGCCTGCTGGAAACAATTCTTATTTTTATCCATCAATCAATGCCAGTTTGGTACTAACAGAAGCCCTAAATATTCAAAGCGATGTTCTTTCGTTTGCTAAAGTACGTGGTGGCTGGGCAGAAGTAGGTAAAGATACCGACCCTTATCAGTTGATTAATACGTATCCGTTCAATCAGCCTTTTGGTAGTAACCCATTATTGACCGTTTCGGATGTAGTATTGAGTTCAAACCTAAAACCCGAAATTACACAATCTAGTGAAATTGGTGTAGACGTAGCCCTTTTCAAAAATAAAGTACGACTAGACCTTAACTACTATAACTCGGATAGTTACAACCAAATTTTGCGTGCAGATGTAAGCCCAACTACAGGTTTTAAGCAAAAACTATTGAATGCAGGGCATATCAACAACCGTGGCTTTGAGGCTCAACTGAACTTTACGCCATTACAAACAGCTTCGGGCTTCAAGTGGAACGTATTGGTTAACTACTCAACCAACGTAAGTAAAGTAATTTCGTTGGACGATGAGGGTTTCTTGAACGATTATAAAGTGGGGTCTAGTGGTATTATTTCGGTGCTTGCTAGCAAAGGCAAACGCTATGGAGCTCTTTTTGGTACAGCATTTTTACGCAACGACAATGGCGATATTATTGTGAGTGCCAACGGTACTCCTGTACGTGACCCTAACTTAAAAGTATTGGGTTATTATACCCCAAAATGGCTTGGTGGTATTACCAACTCGTTTAGCTACAAAGGCTTCAATCTGAGCGTATTGATTGATACTAAGCAAGGTGGGCAAATTTATTCGGCTACCAACGCTACTGGTAAATACACTGGGGTATTGATAGAAAGCTTGCAAGGTAGAGACGAAGAAAACGGAGGTTTGCCATATTATTATCCAGGCAACAACAAGTCGGGAATTCCAGTACAATTGGCTTCGCATTCGGCGGCTTCTCCAACCGGAGAACAAGTATATCATGATGGTATTATTTTTAAAGGTGTAACTGCCGATGGTAAACCCAATACGGTTATTTTGCCAGCAGAACGCTATTACAAAGCTACTTATAGCAATAGCAATATCAACGAATCAAGTATTTTTGATGCTTCGTTTATCAAATTGCGTGAAGTTCGCTTGAGTTATGCTGTGCCTACTAGCTTGGCCAACAAATTCCATTTGCAAGGGGTTACGTTTTCTTTGATTGGTAGAAACTTGGCATTTTTGCAGAAAAATGCACCACATATCGACCCAGAAACGGCTTTCAATACAGGAAATGGACAAGGTTTGGAATCGCTTCAGCTGCCTACTACAAGAAGTTATGGTTTTAATGTAAACATTACCTTCTAAACAGACAAAGTACTCAAAGGTTCTGTAATAGAACCTTTGAGAAAAGATTTCAATCGTTTTAGTTTTATTAAAAAATTCAGAAAATGACTATCAAAAATATATTCAAAGGTGTAATTACTTTGGCAATGGCTACTTCGCTGAGTGCTTGCCAAAATGAATTAGAAAAAATCAATAAAAACCCCAACGAGTCTACAACAGCTCAGCCCGAGTACCTTTTGGCCAATGCTATCAAAGCTAATGCTGACTTGTTATTAGGGTCGGATGCCTCAATGGAAACTACCACTTTGTTTGTACAACACTGGGCCAAAATCCAATATACAGATGTTGACAAATATGTAGTAAACCCTACCAATGTCCAAAATATTTGGACCAACTATTATACCCAAAGCCTCAATGATTATGCCGAGGTAATTAAGATTGGCCAAAAAACCAACAACCCTAATTATCAAGCTGTGGGTTTGATTCTACAGTCTTGGTCTTTCCAAATTCTGACAGAGTTGTACGGCAATATTCCATATAGCCAAGCCCTTAATATAGACCAATACCTAACACCACAATACGACGAACAAAAAGATGTATATGCGGGCGTTTTGGCCAACTTAAAAAAAGCTTCTGACCTTATCGACCTCAATAGCAATCCTATTAAAGGCGATGTGATTTATAATGGTAACTTGTCGAGATGGAAAAAATTTGCCAACTCTTTGCGTTTGCGTGTAGCATTGCGTATTGCCGACCGTGACCCACAAACAGCCAAAACCGTTATAGCCGAAGTAGCCAGCAATAAAAATAACCTGATTGCCAGCAACGACGAAATAGCTCAATTGGCTTATTTGGCATCGCCCAATCAAAACCCTGTAGCTCGTGACCGTGAAACCCGCGATGATTATCGTGTAAGTAAATCTGTTATTGATAAATTGGTAAGCTTGAATGACCCACGTCTGGGTATTTTTGCCAACAAAACAGCCGATGCCACTCCAGCAGGGTATATTGGTGTTACCAATGGATTACCAGCCGATTCAGCTTCACGTTTGGGTTTCTCAAAAACTTCTAAATTAGGTGACTATTTTACAGCGGCTACTACGCCTGCTATTTTCTTGACCTACTCAGAAGTACTTTTCAACCTTAGCGAGGCGGCACAACGAGGCTTTATTAGCGACAATGCCGAGGCTCTGTACAAACAAGCTATTACAGCTTCTTTACAACAATTTAAGGTTGGTACAGCCGATATTGCACAATACCTAACCCAAACTTCGGTGGCTTATGATGCTACTAATTACAAAAAATCTATTGGTGAACAAAAATGGCTCGCTTTATTTAGCCAAGGTCAGGAAGCTTATACCGAGTGGAGACGCTTGGATTATCCAAAATTGAAGCCTGCTTATGCTGGTGTACTCAATGGCTCGTTTCCTTTACGCCTTACATACCCAACTGGCGAACAAGCCCTTAATACTGCCAATTATAAAGCGGCTGTTGCCAAACAAGGAACAGACAACCTGTTGACCAAGCTGTGGTTTGATGTATTTTAACCCAAGTCTTTTATCAAAATTACACTTCATAAACCCTAAATCCCGATTGAATCTGCAGTGTCAACTCAAATGCAGATTTAGTTTGATAACTTTCAAAAACCCAAGCATTTTGCCTGGGTTTTTTGTTTGTTGGAGCCATGAAAGCAACAGTCGTAACGTTGAATCTATTTAGTGGTTCTATAAAAAGGAAATAATGCCGATGGCCGATGCGACCTTTTAATAAGATCGCCCAATTCTTTGGCTTTTTCAGGGTACTGGTTAGCCAAATCTTGAGCTTCACTTGGATCTTTTTCCAAATCATATAATTCAACAGGGCCGTCAGGATTATCAATAGCATTCAGGCGAATAGCCTTCCATTTCCCTTGACGAATGGCCTGCTTTCCTCCCTGTTCATGAAATTCCCAGTACAAATAATTATGCTGACGCTGTTTACCCTTGCCAGTCAACAACGAAGCAAACGAAATACCATCTATACCTTTAGGAATAGATACTCCACCCAATTCTGCAAAAGTTGGTAACAAATCCCAAAAAGCACCAATATGATCACTTTTAGAATTAGGTTTGATAACATTCGGCCAAGTAACTATAAAAGGCTCTCGAATACCACCTTCATACAAATCACGCTTTACCCCCTTAAATTTCCCACTACTTTTGAAAAAACTAGGGTCAGCCCCTCCTTCAACATGAGGGCCGTTGTCGCTTGAAAAAACAATAATAGTATTTTTGTCTAGTCCTTTTTCTTTTAGTTTGGCCACCACTTGCCCCACATACCAGTCTAATCGAGTAACCATAGCAGCAAAAGCTGCATGAGGATATTCCTGAGAAGCATACCCTCCAACAGTTGCTTTGGGGCCATAATCATGTCCTTTGAAAGGCTTTTCAGCAAACTTTCCTTTATAATATTGAAAAATACTATCTTCTGGTACAATCAGCTCTGCATGAGGTAATATATAAGGTAAAAACAAGAAAAATGGTTTTCCATTTCTCTGTGATTCTATAAAATCTAATGCCTTATTTTGAATTAAATCTGGGGCATAAATTTTATTCTTTACCAAATTCTCGTTGGCCTCTAGCACTATTTTTTCGGCATTATTCCATAAATGATTGGGGTAATAGCGGTGTGCTAATGTTTGGCAGTTATACCCAAAAAACTGGTCAAATCCTTGCTTGTTGGGGTCGCCTTCCGAACCCACCGGCCCCAGCCCCCATTTACCAAATGCACCCGTAATATAACCTGCTTTTTTCAAAACTTCGGCTACAGTTAACACAGAATCGGCAATAGGTTCTTGTCCTTCAGGCTGTACGCCTTTGTTGCCTCGGATATAAGTATGCCCAGTATGCAAGCCCGAAATTAAAGCCGAGCGAGAAGGTGCACACACTGATGTGCCAGCATAAAATTGTGAAAACTTCATACCCTGCGATGCTAAACGGTCTATGTTGGGCGTTTTGATAAGCTGCTGCCCATTAAAACCAACATCGCCGAAGCCCAGATCGTCGGCTACAATCAGTACAATATTTGGACGAGTTTTAGTTGTTTTTGGGAGTGTCTGAGCAGTAGTAATGCGTATACCTAATAAAGTCAAAATCAGACTCAATACTATTTTTTTCATACGATATTATATGTTTTAGCATGTATTTATCTTACTATTTTGTATTCGCTAAAATCGAATACTCTTGGCTAATTACAAATTGAATAAGTAGCAATACAATATATTAACACTGTTTTGCAAAATCACTTACAAGGAATCAAGGTTACAGGACCCGCCAAACCAGCATCCATTATACGCCAGTTACTAGCATCGAAAGGTTGATAATGGGCATTTACAAAGTTGATTTCGTGGTAATTTCGCCAAATTTCTTTGTTTTTGTCCATATATCTTATCCGATTGGCCATCAAATTACGTACTTCTATCTGAAGAAAATTTCGTCCATTTTTCAGCAAATATCCTATTTTTAAACGACTTGGCACACTCCAAACTATTCCAGCGGATTTTTTATTGACAAACACTTCTGCACTTTCAGCTAATTTCCCTAAATCTAAATAATAATCTTTAGCCGTTTTGTTAAGTTCAAAATATATGGAATATCCACCAGCACCCGAATAGTTTTGCATAGCTTCATCCGACAAGTCTGTCCATAATTTGAGCGTGTCTATCTGAATTTTTTGTGGCAAAATAGGCCCTCCCTCTCTAAAATCAATAGTCCATTTTCCTTGTATTTGGATGGGCTTTTGTTCTTCATCATAACTCCATGCAGGTATTGGCTGATTTTTGGAATATGTTTGTAAAAAAAGGCTTTCTCCTGAACGTAATTTGAGTTTAACAAAGGTTTTGTTTTGACTAAAATACGATTTCGCTTTACCTATATTTCCCGTTTGTGGGTCTAAAATACTTACCAATACGCTACAGCTATTGAGTGGAATATTACCTTCTATTGTATTACTGGTATGATTGACCAAATAATACACGACTCCCTTTTTATTTCGTCGCCGAATAAACTGTAAGCCCGTTTCAACAAGTGTTTCGGCCTCAATACGTTTTCTAGTAAGTACTTCTACAATTTGTTTAGTAATGGTTATTTGTCCTTTGTCAAGATTTTTTAATTGATTTTCTCTTTCTAACCAATGCCCAAAACCCGGAACACTTTGTGGTAAGTCCTCAAAAATAACAGTAGCCCCCCGATTGGCCAAGTCAATTAACTGCATGAATGTTTCGATAGGCATTTTTTGGGTACTAGGCACAACAATAGCCTTATAGGTATTGCCAAAATTAGAGGTAATTATTTGCCCATTTTTGACAACTGCATTTTGTAATAACTTATCAGATATAAAATCAGTAGCATATCCTTGTTTATGCAAAAGAGAAACTACACGATAAAAGGCCTCTGGATAGAGCCAGTCGTTTACTTCATGCACCCTAATTTGTTGTAATAAATCACTTTTTTTGTGCCAAATATCATGAATAGGCCAATATACCAATAGTTCGTTGTCGGGTTGGCCGTCCTGCAAGATTGCCTGACAGCGAGCAATGTAATGAGTTAAACCTGAAAGGTGCGGCCAAAAAGTATTATTGGGCGAAAAATTAACACCTGCATAAAACATCCAACCAGGCCAAAGAATATTTTGGGGAGAATAGGTTGTACCATGAAAGAAAATATGATTCGCTCCTGCCAAAAAAAGCTGCTCGGCTTCGGGTTTACATTGTGCAAGCGAAGTTTTAAAATGTTCTGTCAGCCAAGTAAAAGCCTCCGAAGAAACCCATTTTTTACCACTTACATGTGCCGCTGAAGTAGCAAATTTGGGCATCAAAGGTTCGGGGTGTACCTTCCGAATATCGGCGGTATCTCTTCTCAAGCCAGTAATAGCAAAATAACTCGACCCAAAAGTTTCACATTCGGGAATATCGGCCTGAGCGTATAAGTCCAAAATATTGGCAGGCGAGCCATGAGCTTGGTTTTTAATAATCTTTTGGTGCTGATGTGCCCATCGAACCCATGGTTTCATAAACTTTTCGAGGAGCAAATCTGACAGTGTAGCTCGGAAATCAGCTTTTATTCGAGCAGTTTTTTCATCATTTTCCTCCGAGAATACTTCTCTGAGATAATAACGTAAATCATACCCACGACGTTGTTGAAATTCGGCTATAAAATCAGGTGTAAAGTTGGCATCGTACACCTCATAGCTATCGTTGAAAAAAGCTCGAATAGCAGGTAATTTTTGACCAAAAGCATCATTAAAGCGATTTAAATACTGTTTTAAGGCTATTCCTGAAAAGTGATCCATAACCCAGCCTTCACCTGCGGGGGCAGCTCGTTTTACTTTCTGCCCAGTTTTTCCTAAAAATAGAGCATATAATGTCCAATCACCTTTGGGAGCTTGCCACTGCAACTTTCCTTCGGCATTTACTTGGTCGGTAATAATTTGGATCATACCATCTTTTGAATAGGCTGTTAGGGCCTGTAACGATGTCTCGTATTTTTGTTTAGACAGTTGTAATACCGTTATTTTGTCTTGTAAATATGCTCCTTCTTTTAATTGATATTGCTGTAAAAAAAGCTTGGAAGAAGCATTTTGTGGCGTTATTTGTGGGCCACCAAAGGGCCAACCAGTTCCTAAATTGAGGTCAACACCCATGCCAAACTGCTGGGCTGTCTGAGTGGTAAAATCTACTTTTTCAAGCCATTTTTCCGACAAAAAATCAATATATTGATTTTCGTAGCCTTTTGCTCCATAAATAGGTGTAATTTCGACACCTCCCAAGCCCACTTTAGCATATTCGGAAAGGCTCCAACGAAGGTTTGGTTCATCTACTGCATTGCCCATCCACCACCAGCGAGTCCAAGGTTTTGCTTCTTGGGTAATAGTTGGCCAAGAAGTAATACCCGTTTGTGCTTTGGAATAAACAACCATTAGATAAACACAAAGATATACTATTAATTTTACTAAATTCTTCATTATTGAATAGGCCATAAATACAAAAAGCCCCGATAAAATACGTATTCTTATTTTCTTCTATAAAACAAAACATACGCAGCAAACTTAATCGCTACGTATGTATTACAAGATGTATGTGAGTTTTAATTATAGCCTGGATTTTGCTGATATAAACCTACCTTTGTACCAATTTCGGTAGCTGGTACAGGATAAATCAAAAATTCAGGGATAATAGGATTAATGGTTAGGATTCCGTCATTCTTTATCCAAGCATTCATTTTAGTTATAGCATTGCCCGAACGAACAAGGTCGTTCCATCGGATACCTTCACCCAAAAACTCTTTTCTTCTTTCCTCCAGAAGGGCATCAAAGCTTACATTGGCAATACTAGGTAAACCAGCCCGATTTCTTACCTGATTAACTAGGGCATCTACTTCGGTTTGAGTTCCTTTTGCTCCTTTCAAAATAGCTTCGGCCTTTAATAAAAGAATATCGGCGTACCGCAATACAATAAAATTGATAGACCAATCTCGTCCGTTAGTACCCCTTTTGGCAAGATCAATGTATTTTTTAATAAAAGGCTGTGAATATGACAATTGAATATTAAATGTATTTCTTATATCTGAAGCACTAGTGGTTAGGTACGAGGCTCTGAGTTCTTTTGAAACATTGAAATTGCTTGCACCATACCCATTGCCATAAGCGTTAGAAATACCCTGTCCTGTCCAAAAAGCAACTGGTACTAGGTGGCTAGGAAACCCTGCACCGTTTGAAGAGCTCATAAATTGTACATCAAAAATCACCTCCTTATTGTTTTCGTTATCGTAGGCAAAAACAGAAGGATAACTAGGTAATAATTGGTATTGATTACTTGCAATCACTTCATTGAAAAGAGCAAGAGCTTTGTCGTATTCATTACTAGCCAAGCCAGCACCCTCTATATTATACGTTGGCCCAGAGCGAGTTAAATATACCAAGCCCAACAATCCTTTGGCGGCATTGCTTGTTGCACGCCCAATATTGGCTCCTGTATAAGACAAAGGCAGGTTTTGAGAGGCAAACTCCAAGTCGGCAATAATAAGTTTATAAATATCGCTTACATTGCTACGAGGAACAGATTCGACTTCGACAGCCGTTAAGGGTTTTTCTATCAAAGGTACTTTGCCAAAAGTACGAACTAATTGAAAATAATAAAAAGCCCTTAGAAAACGTGTTTCGGCCGTAAATCGGGTTTTAGGTGTTGCATCTGTAATTATCGACCCTTTAGTTTCTAGAGCCTGTAGCACAGAATTAGCATTAAAAATTCCGTTAAAATTATCATTCCAAGCACTTGATATAAAGCCCGTTGTAGTAATATTAGGCGAAAAGTCATTAATACCTTGCCAGTCTCTATTACCGTCGTGCAATACATTGAGGTTATCGCTTCGCATTTCACCTAGCCAAAGAACCTGACTAGGATAAGATGTTAATTTACTATAAACGCCATTTATAGCTTGTGTAAAATCGTTGGTATTGGTATAAAAGCTTTCTGCTGTTGTACTAGATACAGGTTTCTGATCTAGTTGGTCATCGCAGGATGTAAGTCCGAAGAGAGCCGAAAGTAATGTAATATAAACTAATTTTTTCATGCCTATAAAATATAAAATCGTTAATTAAAAAGTAAGATTAATACCAACAGAAGCAGTTTTGCTGAGTGGCATGGCACCATAATCGCCAGGAATAGGATAGCTACCATTGCCACTTACATTGGTATTTTGGGCTTCGGGGTTTACACCACCTCGGTAATTGTCGTGGCTAAACCAGTTTTGTAAGGCTATATACACACGAGCGGAAGAAAACACCCCTGTTTTAGCTAAATCTCTTAAATTATAGCCCAAGGTTATATTTTGAATACGGATAAAATCGGTAGAATATACCCAATCGGAAGTAACCTGCGGTAAAGTGTAAGTACTTGCTAGCTTGCCTCGAGGAGCATCATAGTTCTGGTTTTCTGGAGTCCATCTTTCACGCCAGATACCCAAAATATTGGCAGTAGTACTTCCACTAAAATCAACAGCACGACCAAAATACGACAGTATCGAACCTCCTACTTGCCCATACACCTGTACACCCAAATCAAAGTTTTTGTATTTGAAAGTATTGGTAATACCCCAAGTGTATTTTGGATTAGGCTGCCCATAGACAATACGGTCGTTGGCATTGATTACCCCATCGCCGTTGGCATCCAGATACTTAGTATCTCCAACTGTCTGGTTTTTAATTTTAGCTACCTTGGGGTCATCAATATCAGCTTGTGTCAATATTCCGATCGACTTAGTAACATAATAACTAAACATTGGTAAGCCTGGTTGTAAAATATACGGGGCATTGCTACCGCTATAGGCCGAAGGAATATAAATAGGCGAACCGTCGGCATTCAGCGAGATTACCTCATTGCGGTTAAAAGCAATATTAGCATTGGTAGTCCACTGAAAATCAGGGGTTACTATATTTCTTGTCGTAATCCCTAACTCAATACCCTGATTTTTGACAGAACCGATATTTTGTAAGCTAGTTGAGAACCCACTAGCTGCTAGTACAGGTAAATTCAATAACAAATCGGTACTTTTTTTGGTATAAGCATCAAAGGATACATTGATTCTATTGTTGAGCAATCCCACATCAAAGCCTATATCATACGTATTTGATGTTTCCCATTTTAGGTTTGGATTGGCCAACCCTGCTGCTACTTGACCATTGGCTACTACTGGTGTATTACCACCAAAGTTGTACGAAGTACCTGCCAAAGTAGGAATAGCACTGTAGTTTCCTATATTATTATTTCCTGATTTGCCCCAGCTAAAACGTAATTTTAAGTCGCTAATAGCTTTAATATTTTTCAAAAAAGGTTCTTGCGAAATTCTCCAACCTACAGAAGCCGATGGGAATGTTCCCCACTGGTTGTTGATCCCGAATTTGGATGAGGCATCACGACGAATACTACCCGTTAATAAATACTTGCCTTCATAATCGTATTGTACCCTACCATAATAAGAAAAAAGCGTATTGTTATTCTCGGAGGTCGAGCCTGTTACTGTTACACCTGCAGTATTAGGAATAGCATTGCTAAGGGTATTGACAATATTGTTGGCAAAACCTCCTGCCGTACTAATATTAAAAGATTCGCTATGAACGCTGTTGAAAGATACCCCAGCCACTGCCGCAATATTATGTACTTTGTTGAAGGTTTTGATAAAGTTTAAGGTATTTTCATTAACAAAATTTTGTTTTCTATACCCTCCATACGAGCCACTAGCATTTTTCCCTGGATTTGTTATACGTTCGGCGGCACCACCAACTGCCACATAATCAGATACATACTTTTTGGTTTGTTGGTTTACATCATCGTAGTTGATTGTAGTTCTAGCGAAAAGGCTTGGCAAAATATAATATTCAGCATAAATAGAACTCAAAAGTCGAGTATTTTTGGTTAATCCAATCGAGTTATTCAAAATAGCATAAGGACTTACCAAACGAGGACTACTCCAAGTATAGGTCAAAAATTCACCAGCACCTGTATTAAGACCTGCGGCAGCTTCTACTACTGGCGAAATAGCGGCAATATTCATAATAGGACTATCTTTACCATCGCCTTGTGGGGTGTTATTTTCTGAATAGGTTGGAGCTAAATTGATACCAAATTTTAGTTTTTTATTGGCTTTCGCTTCAATATTCGCACGAATACCGTAGCTTTTATAATCAGTATTTACTAAAGTTGATTGTTGATTAAGGTAATTTCCTGAGAAAAAATAACTTACATTGTCTGTTCCGCCTGTTGCCGATAATTGGTAGTTTTGAAAAGCAGCTTTTCTATAAATAGCATCTTGCCAGTCTACATATTGTAAACCTGGATGCCCTTCTTGCGACCAACGTTCGTCGGGCATATAAGAGGTATTGTATTCACCAGCCTTCAAGCCCAGAATTGCTCGACGTTGATCATTTGTTTGGTCGGCAGTTCTACCTGTACCCGAACGCACCCAGTTGGTATTAGCTACTTCTGTGGCAACCTGTACCCATTCGTCGGCACTCAAAATATCTAACTTTTTAGCAATACTACTTACACCAGTATTAGCATTCAAATTAATTTTTAGCTTACCTGTTTTTCCTCTTTTAGTTGTAATCAATACTACACCATTGGCTGCTCTTGAACCATAAATTGCACCCGCAGCAGCGTCTTTTAATACCTGTATACTTTCTATGTCGTTGGCACTAAGGTTGGCAAGCGGGCTTGTACCTATACTTCCATCTGAGCTTTGCCCTGCTATATCTAGCGGAAATCCATCTATCACATAAAGTGGTTCTGAGCCTGCATTTATTGAGCCCGTACCACGTACTACAATACTTAATCCTGTACCAGGTAAGCCTGTTTGCTGTTTTACCTGAACCCCAGCCATTTGTCCAATCAAGGCTTGTTCTATTCTAGCAATAGGTTTTTCTTCTAAATGCTTGGCATCGAACGATACCACCGAACCCGTAATATCACTTGCTTTTTGGGTACCATAACCAATTACTAATACTTCACTCAATGACTTAGCCTCGGGTTGAAGAGCAATATTGATGGTAGTCTGATTATTGATTTTTACTTCCTGCGAAAAATACCCTACAAACGAATATATCAATGATGCTTCTTTGGTATTTATGGTAATGGCATATTTACCATTTTGGTTTGTTGAAACCCCTTGCTGTGTACCCTTAATAACAATGTTAACACCAGGTAGTACATCCCCTTTTTCATCTCTAACAATTCCTTTTATAACTTGTTCGCTAGAACTTGTAGATTTTTGGGCTAAAGAAGGAGAAAAAGTGATACCCAAAACGAATATGACACCCAATGTTTGATACAGATTTGATAAAAGTTTTTTCCATTCACGATATTTTTTCATGACTTTAAGTTGATTTTGTTAAAATTTAGACAACAGTATTCACCCACACCTAAATGAGGTGCTGTTTGATTGACTTACTTATTTTATCGATTTTTACATGAATTAGCGTGTGTAGAGTAGATTAAGGAAATACCCTTTAAAAGCGTGTCTATTTGACACATACTGAATTAATCTATTAGTTCTATAGGGCAAATGTAAAATCAAGAAATCTATCTAACAAGCACTTTTTAAAATAGTTTTTAAATTTTAATTATAATTGTCCAATTCAAATATTTAATTACATTTTTGATATACATTTTTAGCATAAATACAAAAAATACCACTACAGACACTACAGGATGCTTTTTATGTATATATTAATAGTACTCCATTGAAGTCTTAAAACTGATAAAATATACTAGTCTATTCAATCACTATATAAAATCAAAACCCCGACAGTTTACACTATCAGGGTTTTGATTTTATTTGTTATTACATAAAAACTAAGCTTTTTTAGCTCGAATGCCTAACACTTTATTCTTCAACGACTCGATGATATAATACATACAAGGCACTAAAAGTAGGGTCAAAAACATGGAGCTTGTCAAGCCACCAATAATTACCCAAGCCATACCATTTTTTACTTCTGCTCCCGAACCTGAGGCTAAAGCAATCGGCAACATACCTGTAATCATGGCGATGGTCGTCATCAAAATCGGACGTAAACGTTCTTTGCCTGCTTCGATCAAGGCTTCTTTTACTGATAAACCTTTTTCTTTGAGATGATTAGTAAAATCAACAATCAAAATACCGTTTTTGGCTACTAAACCCAAGAGCATAATCAGACCAACAATGGCAAAAATCGTGAGTGATTCCATCGTTAAAGCCAAGGCTAATAATGCTCCAATCAATGCCACAGGTATTGAGAAAAGTACGACAAATGGATAGACTACGCTTTCGTAAAGAGCAACCATGATTAAGTATACCAACAAAATTCCCAGCAACATGGCCAAACCTAAGCTACCAAAAGCATCTTTTTGGCGTTGTGCTTCTCCTTGATAATCAATCACTACACCATCTGGAATTTTGATTTTGGCAATTTGTTTTTGAATATCCGCCACAATCGTTCCCGTTGGGCGACCAACCGACGAAGCCGTTACTTTGATAGAATTCATTCGGTCAGAGCGTTCCAATACTGATTGTCCTACAATTTCAGAAACAGTGGCTACGTCTTTCAATTTTATAATAGCATTTCTGCTATTGCGAAGCGTAAGTTCACGTACATTTTCGATAGAACGTTTATCAGACTTTTCTAAAGAAATATTAATCGGATATTCCTCCCCTGCTTGTTTAAATTTCGACTGGTCGTTTCCTCTAAATGCCAACTGAATCGCCCCGCCCACTTCTGGAATACTTAGTCCTGCATTGGCAATTTTGTCACGGTCGAGCTGAATGGCAATTTCAGTTTTTAAGCTTTTGGTACTAAATTCTACGTAATCAGTTCCCGGTGTTTTACGAACAATAGCTTTGATTTGATTAGCCACATCCTGAATCACAGCCATATCTACGCCTTTTATGGCAATTTGAATCGGTGCTTCGCTACCGCCTGTAAGACTTACGGGGCGAATTACGACTTTCAAACCAGGAATTTTATTAATCTCATCACGAATCGCTGTACTAAAAGCATCGGTAGAAACCGTTCTGTGTTCTTTTTCAACCAAAGTAACTGATATTTCAGAAATGTTTGAATTAGAGCTTCCCGTACCCACCGCACCCGTTTGCGTACCAACGTTAGCAAATACTTTTGTTACTTCTGGCTTTTGTAAAAGTAGTTGTTCTACTTGTTTGGTCAGCAAGTTGGTTTGTGCCAAAGGGGTTTGAGGTGCCATTTCAAGTTGAATAGCAAACTCGCCACGGTCGCCCGAACCTGCAAAAGATGAACCAATAAAACCCGTTGCCAACAACGAAACCGAACCAATAAACATAACGATAATAGCAATCAATACCCATCTTTTATGACCTAACGACCAAGTAAGGAGTTTTCCGTACTCTTCTTTTACGGCATCCAAAAATCTTTCAAAACCTAAGTTGATTTTTCCCCAAAGTGTTGATTCACTCAAGATTTCAACTTTTCCCCATCTTGAAGCCAACAATGGCGTAAGCGTAAACGACACAAACAAACTCATCAAAGTAGAAAATACTACTACCAATGAAAACTCACGCAAGATATTTCCAATCAAACCGCCACTCATCGAAAGCGGTAAAAATACCACAACGTCCACCAAAGTAATGGCAATGGCGGTGAAACCAATTTCTTGTCGTCCTTCAAGGGCTGCATCTACTTTATTTCTGCCCATTTCGAGGTAACGATAGATATTTTCTAATACCACAATACTGTCATCCACCAAGATACCAACGACTAAAGAAAGTCCCATCAAGGTCATCAAGTTGAGCGAAAAGCCAAAGATGTACATCAAAATAAAAGTCGGAATCATTGCCGAAGGAATAGCAACCAACACAAACAAAGAACTTCTGAAACTATGTAAGAAAAACAACATTACCGCCCCTACAATGATAATCGCCAAGAACAAATCGTGCATTACGGCATCGGCAGAAGCCAACGTATAAATAGATTGGTCGGCGGCAATGTCATAAGAGAATTTTTTTGAAGCATAATTCGCTTGAATTTCCTTCAGCTTTTCCTTTACAGATTTACTTACATTTACGGCATTGGCATCGGCTTGTTTTACGATTTCGATACCGATACCTGCTTTTCCGTTGTTACGGTTCAGGGTTTTGGTTTCGGTTTGTCCGTCTGTAATTACGGCAAGGTCTCTCAACAAAACTCTACTTCCATCGGCATTCTGACGAATAATCAAGTTTCTTAATTCTTCTACTTTTACCAATTTGGCATCCAAACGGATAGAAGTACGATTGCTATTACTCAATACACTACCAGCAGGATACGAACTATTGCTATTGGCAATCATTTGGTTGACTTGTGCCGAAGAAATATTATAAGCTTGAAGCTTGTCGTTATCTAGGTTTACTTGAATTTCACGCTCGTTGCCACCAATCAAACGAACAGTACCAACGCCTGCAACGTTTGATAAAATAGGTTTGATTTTTTGGTCGATTAAATCATACAATTCAGGTTCAGACATATTTGCCGAAGCACTGATTCTTAATACTGGAATTTCGTCGGTATTGAATCGGTTTACCACAGGGTCGTCGGCATCGTCGGGCAAAGTAGATTTAATTTGGTTGATTTTCCGCTCTGCATCTCTTTGGGCATCAAGGGTATTAATGCCCGATTTCAACTGAACGGTAATCAAAGAAAGACCTTCAGATGAGGAAGAAGCAATTTTATCAATTCCTTCGATGGCCGAAACGGCTTCTTCGATTGGTTTGGTAATCACGTTCTGAATTTCGTCGGACGAAGCACCACGATACGTCGTTTGAACAATGATTACATTGGCTTCAAATTTGGGTAATAGGTTATAATTGAGCTGTTTATAACTTACAAAACCAAACAAAATAAGCGTTACGAAAATTACTGTAATCAGTAATGGTCGTTTGATGGATATTTCGGTAATTGACATACTTTTAAGGTTTATTGGTTAGTAGTTTTTGAAATTTTACTTCCATTAGTCAAATTGATTTGTCCGCTCGTAACTACTTCTTGTCCAGCTTGTAAACCAGCAACTACTTCAATATTTTCACCAATTTCACGACCAACCGTAATTTTTTGTATCTTCGCTACATTGCCTTCTACGATATACACATAAGGATTTTTAGTACCTTCTACCAAAGCCAATTTTGGAATTTGCAATACACTCGCTTTGTGGCCTAAATCAAAACTCACCATTACATAAGTACCAGCTCTTAATTGATTGGTATTCAATTGCAATTCCACACGATAATTATGGTTTTCGTCACCTTTTGGCGAAATAAATTTCACTGTGCCTACAAAGTTTTTGTTGGGAAAAATATCTGAAGTAATCGTAGCCGTTTGTCCTAACTTCAATTGATATACGTCTTTTTCATTGACAAAAACTACAGTTTTCAAATGAATATCGTCAACAACCGTAGCGATAACCGTTCCTGGACTTACATATTCACCTGCCATCAATTTGCGAGAAGTAACTACGCCACTAATTGGAGCAATGATATTACCATCGGCAATTTGTTGTTTAGTTTGTTCGATTTGAATGCGAGTATTTTCAACGTCGTATTTAGCATTGATTACGCTTAGTTCTGTACCAGCATTTCCTTTGAACAAATCGCTGTTTCGCTGATACTCTTTTTCCAATTTTTCAAGGGCTAATTCATTGGCTTTCAAATTGATAACTTTCAATTTAGCATCTAACTGACCTATTACTTGTCCTTTGCTTACTCGTGAGCCTACTTCGATAGCAAGCTTTTCGATTTTGCCCTGAACCCCAATAGCAATAGTAGCTTCGTTAGTCAATTCCAAATTGGCAGGCAAGTTTACTTTGCCATCGTAGGGCTGAAAATCGGCCTTTGTGGTAGATACTGCCACAGGAATAATCGAGCGATCAACAACTACCTTATTGGCTTCGATTTTACTTTTATTTTTGGCAAGCGTAAAAGCGATAGCTCCTATCACAGCTAGTACAGATAATGTTATGATGAAAGACTTTTTCATGGGTCTGAATATTAGAATTGGTTGATATAGCTTTTTAAGTTACCTTTTGATTTTTCGTATTCGAGTCTTGAGCTTAGTACATTTATCAAAGAAGTGATATAATTACTTTGTGCTTCTTTGTAAGAATAATCGGCATTGAGCAAGTCTGAAAGCGTAGATACGCCTTTTTGGTATTCTACATTGCTACTTTCAAAAACTTCTTTGGCGAAATAGAGGTTTTCACGATTGATTCCTAAATCTGATTGAGATTTTTGTAACTGAGCGTTGGAGTTTTTGAAGGCCAACCTCATATTATCAGCACTTAATTTGATATTGGTTTTGGCATTCAACAAACTTATTTCGGCTTGTTTTAATTGGCTATTTTTGCGATAACCACTAAAAATCGGAATATTTACTTTCAAACCAATGGTTGAAAAATCAAACCAATTGTTAAAAGAACTCCCCAAGCTATTTCCAAAACTCGAAGCTCCATAGCGGGCATACATCGATACTGTAGGCATAAATGCGGCTTGTTTGCGTTTTACATCAAACTCTTGGAGATACATATTATTGGTTTGGATTTTGTAGTCTAACAGGTTGTTTAGTTCAAAACCGTTGTCGTCGCCAATAACAGCAAGTGTTTCGTAATTAGGCATTTCCAAAACATTAATATCCTCGTCTAGCGACATTCCCATGGCGTATTTGAGTTTGTTAAGTGCCACTTGTTTGTTCATTTGCAAAATAGATTTTTGCGAAACAATATTATTTAAGCTTGCTTTGGTACGGTCGTAATCTGTTTTTTTGATAACCCCTTTTTCTAAGCGTAATTTGAGAATATCGAGTAGTTCTCGGTATTTTTTTTCGTTCTCTAAAGTAATCTTCTCCTGCTCGACATACACCAATACTTGAAAATAGGACGCTACCGTATTGTAAATGATGTTATCTTGGTTTTGTTCTTTTTTCAAAATAGCTACTTGATTATTTGGTTCGGCAGCCTTGATACCTACCAACATAGACTTGTCATAAATCACTTGGTCTACCTGGGCTATGGCACTGGTATTGTACTGAGTACCAAACTGTAGCTTAATTTCAGTTGGACTAAAAGCACCCGCAGGAATAATAGAAACCTGACGTTTAAGGTTGTCGTCGAAGGTAACATTGGTACTTACCTGTGGCAAATAACCCGCCAAAGCTTCGGTTGATTTCTGTTGGGCAATAGCGATTTCATTTTCATAAACCGTATTGCTGAGGTGATTTTTGAGAGCAAAATCTACGCATTCTTTTAAAGATATGTTCTTTTGTGCCTGTGTATCATAGCCCAAAACGAATAATATCAGATAAAAGAAAATCTTATTCTTTTTCATAAAATATAGTTGATAAAAATATTATTGACTTTATTATAATTGACTTGGTCAACTATTTGGGCAAAAAAATTACTTTTCTGCATTTTCTTTTAATTTGATAAGTACATTTTGAAAAATAGTAATTTCTTCGTCAGAAATACCTTCCATATTTTTTTCAGAAAGTGTATTGATAATTTCTTCTCCTTGATTAAAAACAGAAGTGCCTAATTCGGTAATGACGATGTGTTTTTTGCGGCGGTCGGTAGCATCATTCACTCTGATTACATAACCAAGTGTTTCGAGTTGGTCGATATGACGCATAATTGCCGACTTATCCTTTTGTAGAATTTCAGCTAAATCAGATTGAATAGAATCTTCTTGTGTCAAGATTCGAAGTATATAATGCTGTTCAGGCGATATTTTAAGTCCCTGATTTTCAAACTCTTTTGTTGATTGCTTAAGAAAAGCTCTTATTGCACTACCAAATAAAAGCTTAAATGAGCGTTGTGTTGCTTCCATAGTATTATTGACTTTGTATATAGTTGACATAATCAACGATTCAAAGTTATAACTAATATTTGCTAGACCAAAACCTTTTGTATTTTTTTTATTTTTTCATGACCAATGGTTTTTATTTCGTTTGAAAGGATACGCAAGGTTGATATTCTTTCAGCAACAATTGGTATTAGGATTAAAAAACAAAAAGCTTTGCGGTTTCCCTCAAAGCTTTTTGGATAAATTTTAAAATACATTTTACTTATAGCCAAGATTTAGTACCCTGCATTCTGTTTAATTTTGGAAGGGTTAATATCTATTTGGCTTTGAGGTACAGCAAACAACAAATTGTTTTCGGTAAGGTTGGTTTTGATACCGATTGCCTGAGCCTTGGCTGTTAGTACAGGAATTGCCCTGCCAGTACGCACAAGGTCAAACCAGCGATGGCCTTCAAAAGACAACTCTATTCGGCGTTCTTGTTCAAGAGCTAAACGCATTTCGGCCTGACTCAAAGTGGTTTTACTAGCCAAGCCTGCTCGCTGACGAACCCGATTCAAAAACGGCAAAGCATCTATTGGTTTTCCTGTTTCGTTCAGGGCTTCGGCATACATCAACAAAACATCGGCATAACGCAAAACGGGGAAATTATCTTCCGAGTCGCCACTGGTTATTGGAGTATCCAAATACTTTTTAATATAATTATATTCTACAGTTATACCTTGTGCATTTACATAACTAGTTGACATAGAAACACTTTTTCGTAAATCACCCGATTCGTAAGCATTAACAAAATCTGCGGTTGGGCGGTTGTTGCCACCACCTCCAAACAAAACTACCGAGTTGCCCGAATTTTCGGGAGCATAGGCATTAGGCAAGCCATTACCCTCACCAATCGACCCTTTTTTGTATTGAATATCAAAAATGGATTCTTTATGATTTTTGTTGGCTACCTTAAATACATCTGCATAATTGGGCAATAAGTCATAAACACCACCATCAATTACCTCTTTGAGTTTGGTAGCAGCTTCGGCATATTGCTTACGAGTCAAATACACCTTTCCTAGTAAAGATTTGGCAGCCCCTTTGGTAGCTCGCCCAAGGTCAGCACCTGTATATCGGTCTGGAAGGTCGGTTTCTGCCTCTTGTAAATCTTTGATAATCTGAGCATAAACATCAGCTACGGCTGTTCTGCTATAATTGTATCCATCGTTAGGGTCGGTGATTTCTTTCAAAACCAAAGGTACATCGCCAAATACCCGCACAAGATTGAAATACATCAAAGCCCTCAAAAACTTGGATTCACCCACAATACGTTTTTTGAGGGTTTCATCCATTTGTACGGCTCCTATTCTGTCCAAAATAGCATTTGTCCGATAAATACCACGATAGCCGTCGCTCCAGCGAGCAGCCAAAAAGGGATTGGTCGTACGCAAATAAAATTTATCAAATTCGTCTTGGTCGGTTACAGAACCCGAAAGCACAGGAGTGGTATCGTCGGAGGGGATTTCGGATACTACATAATAGTTGCCATATTGACCTGCCGACTGCAACGAGCCATAACTAGCATTGAGGGCATTAATCATATCGCTACTTGTTTTGTAAAAGGTAGCAGTATTGGCCGATGAAATAGGAGCCAAACTCAAAAAGCTATCCTTGCAACTGCTTAGCCCAAGCATCAGAAAGCTAAGGTATATATATCTTATTTTCATTATTTTACCGTTTTATATTTGATTAAAAACCAATATTTAAACCAATCGTATAGGTACGAGCCAAAGGATACGAGCCGTAATCGACACCACCAGTAAGGGCATTTTCGTAGCCACTTACTTCGGGGTTATATCCTAAATATTTGGTTGAAGTAAAGGCGTTTTGAACACCACCATATAAACGAAGGCTTTGGATTTTGACACGTTCAATCAATTTTTTAGGAATGTTATATCCTATCGTAATATTTCTGATACGGAAATAACTGGCACTTTCTACCCATCTGCTCGAAATAGCATTGCTATTACCCGTAGTGCGTTGGTTGGCACGTGGTACAACACCATTGCCTGGGTCTTGAGGCGAACGCCAGCGGTTCAAGACCGTAGTAAGCTGATTTTGACTTCCTTCGAGGTTTTCGATAAATCGGCGACTCAAGTTGAGGATTTGTCCACCTTGTATTCCTTGTACCGAAATACCTATGTCGATGCCTTTGAATGAAAAGGTATTGGTCATACCATAAATAAAATCGGGTTGGTTATTACCAATAATGGTACGGTCATCGGCATTGATTTTTCCATCGCCATTCACATCTTCAAACTTCACATCGCCAGGGCGAGCCGTTGCTTCGTGTGGGTAGCTATCCAAATCGGCTTGGTCTTTAAATACACCGAGCTGTTTGAACCCATAAAAATTACCAAGTGGCTTTCCAATAACGGTAATATTGGTTTCGCCAACACCCGACCCACTGCGAATCGCATCGCCTGTTGGCCCTAAGGCTAGCACTTTGTTTCGGTTGAACGACACATTAAAATCGGTACTCCACTGAAATTCGCCAGTAATATTGCGAGTTACTAAGCCAAACTCCATTCCCTTATTTTCAACTTTACCGATATTGCGACTAGCCGTAGAAAAACCCGTAAGAGTGGGTACTTGCACCGATAGCAACAAGTCGGTAGTAATACGAGAGTAATAATCTATGGTCAAAAAGATACGTCTTTTCAACAAACCCAGCTCTAAGCCTATGTCGGTTTGGCGGCTTTTTTCCCATGTCAAATTATCGTTACCGATACTGGTTGTAGCCAAGCCATTAACAAGGTTATTGCCAAAAACATAGTTGTCACTACTCAATAGGCCAATCGAGCCATAATTATTAAAAGCGTTGTTACCTGCCAATCCGTAACTAGCTTTGAATTTCATATCCGAAATAACATTACTATTTTTCAAGAAAGACTCTTCGCTTATTCGCCAACCTACCGAGGCCGAAGGAAAAATACCATTGCGTTGATTAACACCAAAACGAGAAGAGCCATCCTGACGAATAGAGCCATTGAAAAGATATTTGTCTTTGTAAGTATACCCAATACGCCCAAAATACGAAGCCAACGACCATTGTTCTTTTAATGAGCTACCTCCAATAATAACCCCAGCATTGAGTGTCCTTACAAGGTCGTTAGGAAACTTATTGGCATTGACCCTATTACTTTCAAAATCATTTTTCTGTGCTTCCAAGCCTACCAAAGCATCAAAATGATGATCTTTGTTTATATCAAAGTTATAGCTCAATGTATGGCTTGTTACCCAGTTGATATTCTGGCTGGTAGTCGACGAGGCCGAATTGGCATTAGGTGGCAACAATTGGTTGAGTGGAAGAGCCGAAGTTTGAAATTGATTTTGACGGAAATAGTTAAAATCACCGCCTATACTTCCACGGTATTTGAGGCTTTTCCAAATAGCCAACTCGGCATAAGCATTACCAAGCAACCTCAATGTATTGGCTGTATTGTCGAGTTCGGTAATATTGGCTACTGGGTTGGTTACACCTGCCCAGTCGTAAGCTCCTGCAATAGATGCCTGCGAATTATAGGTTACGCCGTCGGCCTGATAAATAGAAATAATAGGAGCTTGTGACAATGCCGCATTAATAACACCGTTGTTGGCCCAGTGACCATCTGAATTGACCCGACGCTCGGTTGTAAATGAAGGGCTCATACTCATTCCTACTTTTAACTTAGGCGACAACTGAGCATCTATATTTGAGCGAAAAGTATAACGCTTTAAGCCCGATGTATTGATAATGCCATCTTGAGTAAGGAAGTTGCCAGAAACCATATATTGTACCTTTTCAGAGCCACCCGAACCCGATAACTGATAGTTACTAATAGGAGCTTGACGAAAAATAAGGCTCTGATAATCGTATGAAGTTAAGCTGGCGGGGTTGTCAAAATTAATACCCGCAAATTCGCCTCTTGGATAACGATAACGGCCACCAGCAGGACGAACACTGTTGGGGTCTGTTACCAAAGCACCCGCTACTCGCTCTAAATAGGCATTATTGGCAGCATCTTTACTAAATTCGGCAAACTGCTGTGCATTGAGCATATCCATTTTTTTGCTGATTTGCTGTACACCCGTGTAAAAGTCAAAATTGATACGACTTCTACCAGCTTTGCCTCGCTTGGTGGTTATCATCATTACCCCATTGGCTCCTCTCGACCCAAAAATAGCCGTTGCAGAAGCATCTTTCAGCACATCAACACTTTCTATATCGTTGGGATTCATCAGGTTTAGGCCACTTCCATTATTCAGGTCTCCTGAGCTAAGAGGCTGACCATCAACCACAATCAATGGGCCATTGCCAGCACTAATAGACCCAAACCCCCGAATTTTGATTGAGGGGCTATTGCCCGGAGCACCTGTAGTTTGTTGTATCAAAACCCCAGGCATTTTTCCAGCCATACCTTCTGCAACATTGGTTACAGGCATATCTTTAATGTCTTGTGTACTAATCGAAGCAATAGAACCTGTTACATCTTTGCGGCTTTTTGTACCATAACCTACCACGACAACTTCCTCAAGGGCTTTGTTGTCGGCTTTCAAAGAAATATTAATTGTGGTTTTAGTACCTACTTCTATTTCTTGGGCAATATAGCCCACAAACGAAAATACCAATACTGCCTTTTCGTTGGCTACTGTTATTTTAAACTTCCCGTTGTTGTCTGAGTTTACGCCTTTTTGTGTACCTTTTACCAAAATAGTAACCCCTGGCAAAGGAATACCACTTTCGTCGGTTACTGTTCCTGTAAGGGTTTGTTCAAAAATATTGACGAGGCTTGACGCTTCTTCTTTTTCGTTTGGGATTACCTCCGACAGTTCTCTTCTAAGAATTATCTGTCGTCCAACAATCTCATACTTAATTTTTTGAGGCTTCAACAACCGCTCCAATACCGTCGACAGCTTATCGTTGGTGGCTGTGAAAGTTACCTTTCTCGAAGCTTTGATAAGGTTGGGGCTATACGAGAATTTTACATCAACGTTTTTCTCAATTTCTGAGAGTACCACGTTGATATTCTGATTAATAGTTTCTATAGAAATACGACGATCGAGTAGTTCTTGGGCTGATGCATCAAATGCTAATGAAATATTAGTAAAGACGATAGTTATACATAAATGTATTATAGTCCATTTCATAATTTTACCCCCCCAGTAACGGATGGTATTATTTTTTTTCATACTTTTGATTTGTTTTTTAGAGAAAATTTGACAAAAAACTACCTCTGCATCTGTCTAAAAACAGATGAGATTTGCAAAGAGAGGAATCCGAAGTCGGTGATGGTGGAGCATTGCCGACTTCTTCATTTAAAATGTTCGTAAGTTTTTTTATTGCATAGTCAAGGGTTGGGGTTTATGGTTGAAACATTGTATTTATTAAGTATTGTATCAGTAGTTTTATTCACATCCTTTCGAGGAAACAACTATGCTTGTATCTAAAATCTGGTAATTTGCTTCGATTGATTTACAAATTACATCCAGTTTTTCGTACAAAGATTCCCTCGACAAATCGCCTGTGTATTGACAGCTTTTTAGCGCATCTTCATCAAAAACGATTTCTATTCCGTATCCTTTTTCCAAAGCTTTAAGCACTTCAACAACGCTGGTGTCGGTAAACACAAACGATGGCTTGGCCGATTTGAGCAGTTCAGGATTTTCGACTAGCGACTTTACCAAACGGGTTTCTTCACGAACCAATATGGCCTGCTGGTTGGGCAATAGCAAAACGCCTTCTACCTGATAAGGCCCCGTATGATTGTCAGCTTGTTTGTCGTTGGCAACAGCCAATACCGACACTTTACCCGTTTTTACCCGAACTATAATGTCTTTTTCTTGAGGGTACGCCCTAATCCTAAAACTTGTTCCTAACACCTTCGTTACCATTTCGTTGGCATATACCAAAAACTGTTTTTTGGGATTTTTGGCTACTTCAAAAAAGGCTTCTCCACTCAAATACACTTCACGAGTTGGGTAGGTATTAAATGCTTCTGGATAGCTTATTTTGCTATTGGCACTTAGGGTAACTGTGCTACCATCGCTCAGCTTTACTACAAGTGGCTTGTTGGTAGTATTCATTTTCTCGATCAACGTTAAAGTAGATTTTTGGAGGTTTGTCTCATAAGTAACAGCGGGGTTTTGCCAAAAAGGCGTATTCCATTGCCAAAAAGCAATAGCCAATACCACCGATGCCGCAACAGCCCATTTTACCCAAATAGCCAAACGAGGACTCAAGAAAACTACCTGTTTGTTGAGTTGTTCTTGGATTCTGTCAAAAATTAAATCTTCATGTTCTTGTGTCGGAAAATCGCTTTTTACCTCTTGGTCAATCGCAAGTAATAAGTTTTTGGCAGCTAGTATATCCTGCTTCTTTTCGGGATATTCGGCCATGAAGTTTTGCCAAAAAAACTCTGTTTCTTGGTTTGGCTCAAAAACCCAACACCTAAAAAAAGTATCTTCTATAAAATCATTTCGAGTAAAATCTGCATAATTCATATCATATAAAAGAGAAATATTTGTACTATTTCGCTCTTACTTGTATAGAGACATGCTTTGTCGATTTTAACTCCTTTAAGAAGAATTTTTTTATAAAAAATATAAAATATTTTATAAAACCATGAAAATCAATAGAATAATCAATGACCGTAGAATAATCAAAGCCTTTTGAACAAGATTTCGGGCAGTTTGTTCTTTGATTTGAAGCATTTGGGCAATTTCGGCATAGCTGAAATCATGAAAAAATCTCAGCACAATGGCTTCGTGCTGACGAGTAGGTAATTGATTCAGCCATTGACTGAGTTTTTGTTTTTGAATAACGGTATCTTCTTGATTGGTAAAATCTATTTCGGGCGAGTCTTCGGTTGGTAATAGGGTTTCGTGTACATTTTCCCATTCATTTACCTGCAAAGTATTGAGCTTGGTAGAACGGTGAATTCTACGACGCAAAGAACTTATTAAATAAAATTTGACTGATTCGGCCTGATTGAGCAAATGGCGTGTTCGCCAAATGTCCACAAAAAGGTCTTGAATAGCATCGTTTAGAATATCCTCGTCATTAAAAATACGTTTTCCGTAACTGTAAAGTATTTTGAAATAACGCCTATACAAGGCTTCGTAGGCGGTGTCGTCGCCCGCCCGCAACAACTCCCAAAGGACTTCATCTTCAATATGTAATATTTTCTTAGTCAAAAGGAGGTCTATTCAAATGGTAATATTCAATCTCAAATATATACAATTTATTACACTTAAATGATTAAGCAAAAGTTTGAGTGAAAGATTAAATTATTAAAAACTGATAATCAGTTCAATAAGATAACTATTGATATTATAGCTCATCACCTTTTACCCAAACTTCTTTATTCATAAAGTATTCTATTGTGGTATTTTACCTATATTTTGCCACTTAGTTTTTGACTCATTACCAGTCTATAACCCATTTTGTTCAAAAATTTGCTCTACCTGCCCTATTTCATGGGCAAATAGTGTTTTCTTGCGTTTTCCAAAATATAGGATATTCTCCATAATTGGATTACCCTCCCAAACCAACTTGAGCCCCCCTGACCTGATTTCGTCTCTACACAAAAAATCTGGCACAATCGCAAAACCAAATCCATTGCTTAGGCAACGCACTATCGAGCTAATATTAGGTACAATATAATTAGGCTTAAAGTCGGGGTGGCTTTTAAAATTATTAATCCAAAACCGTTTTTGGTGTTCCATATCTGCGGCAGTACTATACCAAATTTGTTGCTTGAGCCAATCTTTTGCCGATAGTATTTGTTCTTGTTCCAGCATTTTGTCCAGGGCTTGGGTATCTGTTTTGGCACCACAAACAAGTACGATTCTTTCTTTAGAAAAAGGCGTAAATTCTAAATTTTTCTGAACATCTTTTTGAGGAGTAATAATCAAATCCAATAACCCCTTGTCCAAATCATGTATCATTTGGGGGTATTCGCCAAATTTGATTATGACATTGAAATTAAGCGATGAAATGTATTTTTCGAGGGTAAACTGGAATGTTTCAAAACACATGCCAATACTAATCGTAGCTTTATCGGTATTAGAACTTTTGTGAAATAACTGCTCAGCGGCCTCCAACTTACTTAATGGCTCTAGTACAAAGTTGTACAAAACTTTACCTCTTTCGGTAGGAATCATTTTTTTGGCCGAACGCTCAAATAACTGATAACCAGTATAAGCCTCTAGCGAACTCAAATGTAAACTTACGCCTGGTTGTGAAATATATAAGGTTTGGGCGGCCTGTGTCAAAGTACCCGTTTCGTAAATAGCCTTAAAAGTACGAAGCCATTCTAAATTCAGTATCATAGCATTTTTATTATTATAATAATGCAAATATATTATATATATCATTATACTGATATTTATTACAACAAAAAATAAAGTTATTTACTACATAATTTTCATTACCTAGCGTGTTTTTGACCAAACATAATGATGTGCTTGCAGGAATAACGCTATCATTACCACACAGAAAAATACTATTAAAGCAATAAAATATATAATTTTGGCAACCATAGCTATGCAATGGGCTTTTTTGATTTGAATAATAAAATCCATTCCTCAGAAACTGATAACTATATGCAAAAAATCTATTTATTCTTGGCATTTATCACAATGGCCTTGTTAACAGCTGCCTATTTGCCTCAGTCAACCACCCAAGTTGATAATACAGGCTGGACAGAGTATTTGGGTGGGCCCGAACGTAACCACTATTCAAGTTTGACTCAAATCAATAAAAGCAACCTTAGCCAGCTAAAAGTAGCGTGGGAATACCACACACTCGACTCAGGGCAGGTACAATGCAATGCAATTGTGGTGAATGGGATATTGTATGGTGTTACAGCTACCAACAAGCTATTTGCCCTTAATGCTGCTACAGGCAAAGAACTATGGCAGTTTGTCAATACAGGGGGGTCGTCACTCAATACATGTCGGGGAGTAACCTACTGGGCCAGTACCAACAAAAACGATACCGATACCCCTAGAATCATGGTGGCGTTGGGTTCATGGCTTTATGCCATCGATGCCAAGACAGGGCAAAAAATAAACACCTTTGGCGATGACGGTCGTGTAAGTTTGAAAGAAGGATTAGGGGCAACAGCCGCTAATAAATTTGTAGTTTCTAATACCCCTGGTACTTTGTTTGGCGACAATATTATTATGCCTTTACGCCTTTCAGAAGGGGCTGATGCAGCCTTAGGGAATATTCAAGCTTTTAACGTAAGAACAGGCAAGCTCTCTTGGGTTTTTCATACGATTCCCTTCCCCAACGAATTTGGGTATAATACTTGGCCTAAAGATACCTATAAAAATACCGAAGTTGGTGGTGCAAATAACTGGGCTGGTATGGCCATAGACCGACAAAGAGGTATTTTGTATGTACCTACAGGCTCGGCGGCTTCTGATTTTTATGGAGGAAACCGCAAAGGACAAAACCTTTTTGCCAACTCTTTAATTGCCCTAGATGCCAATACTGGCAAAAGATTATGGCATTTTCAGTTTGTACATCATGATATTTGGGACAAAGATTTACCCGCCCCGCCCAACTTGATTACGATTAAACGTAATGGTAAAAATATTGATGCAGTAGCACAAGTAACCAAAACAGGGCATGTATTTGTTTTTGATAGAGTAACGGGAAAACCCTTGTTTCCTATCAAAGAAATGCCATTTCCTAAGTCGACTCTGCCCGAAGAAAGTACATGGCCTACGCAGCCTATTCCTATGTTACCAGCTCCTTTTTCTCGACAAAATATCACTGAAGCCGACGTAAACCCTTATTCGGACGATAAGGCAGCTTTATTAAAAACAATCCAAACAGCTCAAAAGGGTCTATTTAAACCCCTTAGCCAAAAGGAAACATTGGTATATCCTGGTGCCGATGGCGGAGCCGAATGGGGCGGGGCAGCAGTAGACCCTGAGGGTATTATGTACGTCAATGCCAATGAAATGGCGTGGCTGTTTAGCTTACGCAAAACCCCGAAAGAAGACGAATTGGCACATTTAAGTGCAGGCCAAAGACTTTATAGCAATAATTGTTCTGTTTGTCATGGTAAAGAACGAAAAGGTAATCCTAAAAGCGGTTATCCGTCGTTGGTAGATATTTCACAAAAACATGACCGTGAGTACATTAACAAAATAATTACGTCGGGAAAAGGAATGATGCCTGGCTTTGGTCATTTATCCAATACCGACCGACAGGCTTTAGTAGCTTTTTTGTTGGGAGATGAAAAAATCGAAGCAAGTGCTACCAACAAAAATACCCAAACACCATATATACCCTACCAATTCAATGGATATAACAAATTTATTGATTCAAAAGGCTACCCTGGTATTCGTCCGCCTTGGGGAACACTCACCGCAATTGACCTTAATACGGGCAAACATCTCTGGCAAAAACCTTTTGGCGAATATCCCGAACTCACGGCCAAAGGTATTCCAACAACGGGTTCTGAAAACTATGGCGGGCCAGTAGTTACTGCAAGTGGGTTGTTGTTTATTGCTGCTACCAAAGATGGTATGTTCAGGATTTTTGATAAAAAAACAGGAGAAATTCTTTGGCAAACCCAGCTACCAGCCGCAGGGTTTGCCACACCAAGCACTTATTTACTCAATGGCAAACAATATATCGTGATAGCTTGTGGTGGTACAAAATTAGGTACTAAAAAGGGCGATAGCTATATCGCATTTTCGCTGTAATCAGAACTAGGCTTCTGGAATCAGTTAGCTAGCCCATAAATAGGCTAGCTAACTGTACTATAACAAAAAAAATCTTCAATAAGACACTTCGTAAAATTGTATCTAAACTGCTCAATATCAATCTATTTGCTCAGACACTCAGTACAGGATATTACTTAAACACCGCTTTGATTACTACAGGCTGGTGGTCGGACGGGTACTTATTATCGTAAGAGTCGGTTAGTACGCCGTATTTTAGTACTTCTATTTTTTTATCTACAAAAATATAATCAATTCTACTTTTGAGTTCAGCGTCGTGCTTGAAGCCATTGAAAGTGCCTTCAGGGCCATAAGGAGGCATTTTTGAAACCAAATAGGCATCATTCAAAGACGCTTGCATTGTTTTTATTTGCTCGGTATCGGGGGTAGAATTAAAATCACCTACACAGATAACAGGGCTATTTTTGGCAATCTCTTTGATTTTTTTTACCATTAAAAAGCCCGATTGTCGACGTGCTTCAACACCTTGGTGGTCAAAGTGTACGCTAAAAAAGTAAAATACCTTGGTCGTTTTGAGGTCTTTAAACTTAGCCCACGAGCAAATTCTATTACAACAAGTAGCATCCCAGCCTTTGGTAGGTTGGTCGGGAGTTTGACTTAGCCAAAAATCACCTTTTTGTAATAATTGAAAACGGTCTTTTTTATAAACAATAGCCGAATGCTCGCCTGCTTCTTTACCATCGTCACGGCCAACACCTACGTAGGCGTATTCGGGCATTTCGACGAGGTCTTTTATTTGTCCAATAAAGCCCTCTTGTGTACCAAAAATATCAAATTCATGATAACGGATTAGCTTTTTTACTTCTTCTTTACGATTGGGCCAAGCATTGACACCATCGCTAGCGGTATTGAGACGAAGGTTGTACGTTGCCACATTCAAGGCTTGTGAATAGGTTTGTTGAATAATGAACAGCCCTATAATAAGGCCAAATACTTTTTTCATGAGGATTGTTTTTAGTTGAAAAACCTTTTGAGTAATCAACGGCAAGTTAGAGGATGTCTTTTATATTCCCAATGTAATAACTTGCCGATTACTTATAAATACGCCCAATACAGGATACGCTAGTTGGTTTCGTCGCTGATAATACTTTTTACTTTTTTGGCATTTTTGATACGGTAATTAAGCGTTAAATTGATTTGTCGTCTTCTAAATTGTGAACGACCATCGGTATAAAAATTATCTCCTTCGGTAACAAATCTTGAAATTCTTGAGTTAAAAATATCCATAATATTGAGATTGAGAGTGCCTTTGCCTTTAAACACATCTTTGCTTACCGAAAAGTCAACATAATAAAGGGCCAATCGTCGCCCTTGTACAGTTTTTTGTGGAGCTTCATAGTTACCACGTAGCTGTAAATCCCATTTATTGGGCAATGAAAAACGAGAAGTGTGCCGAACAAACCAGCTATAGGTTTCTCGTAAATAGGCTTCGTCTATATTGCTACCATCTATTTTGGCTTGGAAAAAGCTAAAACTGAAATCACTTTTCCACCATTTTTTGAGATTTATCTGACTGGCCATTTCGACGCCCAACGACTGTTCTCCTTTGAGGTTTTCGGGGCGAGTCGTGGCAAAGCCTAGTGCATCTACTCGACGAATCGTTTGGATTTTGTCTTTGGTATCTCTAAAAAAGAACGATGAACTCAACGAACCATTTTTAAGGTATTTGACATGTCCTATTTCAAAGGCATTAGTAAATTCGGGATTGAGGTTGGGGTTGCCTCCAAAAAAATTACGGCTATCCGAAAACGTTGCAAAAGGGCTTAAATCATTATAAAATGGTCGGCGTACACGTCGGCTATAGCTTAGCTGAATAGCATTTTCCAGAGGTAGTTCATACGAAATATGGGCACTTGGAAATAGGTTGGTGTATTTGCGAGGGTTTACTTCGTTGGTTTCTCGAAGGGTAGTTTTCACGTCTGTCCACTCGGCACGAAGCCCCATTTGGTACGATAACTTTCGGGTTTTGTTGCCAACGATTCCGTACCAAGCATTGATGTTTTCGTTATAAATAAAATAGTTTTTTAGCCCAGGGAGTGGCACAAATACCCCTTGGTCACTTTTTTGGTTAACAACATAGTCATTTACCATGTCTCTAAAGCTACTTCTGAGTCCTGTTTCAACCTTGCCCTCCTTGCCAATAGGTTGCGAGTAATCTATCTGAAAAAGCCATTGTTTTTCGTATTCATCATTGAGTGAATTTTGCAAAACGGTTTGTTTGCTATCAATAGAGCCGTCTTTAAAAAACGCATTTTGGGTAAATAGCTGGTCAGAACGTTCCCAATTATCTAAAAATCGAACTTCAGCAGAAAATGTATGATTTTTTTTGTCAAAATCTTTTCTGTAGGTTAGGGCATATTCCGAATTAGGTTCGGCTTCGGTTTCGTCTTGGGTACGGTAAGTTGTACGGATAAGGTTGTTGGTTGAATTAATAAAATCTTTATAAACCAAATCGGTGAGCCTGCGGGCATCGCTTCTTCTAAAAAGATACGAAGCTGTTAAATAACTTTTATCGGTAAAATAATAGTCTAACCCTCCCTGAATATTGTTGTTGAAACCTCTCAAACGTCCATTGCGGTCTTGGTCCGAAATCGTAGTGGTATCTTTACCATATACTTCCTGATAGGTATGTGCTATATTGGGCGTAATGCGATAAGCAATACCATAATTGATAAAGAAGTTGACTTTTCGGTGGCGATAATTCAAATTGAGTCCTAAACCCTGATTGACAGGATACCCCGTAATAACATCAAAAGAGCCGTTGAAGCCTTGTTTTTTGTCTTTTTTCAGAATAATATTAATGATACCCGCCATCCCTTCGGCTTCGTATCGGGCCGAAGGATTGGTAATAACCTCGACACGCTCAATCATACTGGCCTGTAGCGATTGTAGACCTGCACCACCCTTAAAACTCACCAAACCCGAAGGCTTTCCATCAATCAAAATCCTGACATTGTCGCTTCCTCGTAGCTTGATTGCTCCGTCGGGGTCAACAGCCACCGATGGTATATTGGTAAGAATATCACTGGCTGTGCCTCCTGCATTGGCTAGGTCTTTACCAACATTAAATACCCTTTTGTCGAGGGCTAATTCCATCGTACTTTTTTCGCCACGAACTTCCACTTCCAAAAGTTGATTACTAACAGATTCGGCTTGAAGAATCCCCAAATCTTTGGAAGGCTGCTCTTTGCTGAGGCTAAACAATGCCGTTTTGATGGCCTTATAACCCATAAACTCAATCAATGCGTAATATTCGCCAAAAGCTAAATCAATAGAAAACGCCCCATTTTCATTGGATATACTGCCCGTTATTACCTTATTATCAGCACTTTTAAAGATTCTTACATTGGCATAGCTCAATGCCTCGTTGGTTTGTTTGTCTACAACTTTTCCCTTCACCAAAGCCTTATTTTGGGCAAAGGTTGTGTTTACAAAAACGAATAAAAAGAAAATAAAAGTAGGTATCTGTTTTTTCAAAGAATAGTGCATTGGATAGATTGTATTCAGTAGTTCAACCAAAAAAGCGGGTTCGATAGCTTATCTACTTCCTATTTTTCCTCTAAAATATTCTTTTAATAATGATACGCTATCCTTAATTACCTTTAGCTAATACAAAAAAACGCAAGCAGGAAAACCTACTTGCGTTGAAAACTACTATCTGTGTGAATGAAATTTATCGATAAGCCGTAATGGTCTGGATTGTACCGTCGGGGTTATACTTCAATTCTGTAACTTTGATATTGCGTAAATGGGTTTTTCCCGAAAGCTGCACATCATGATAAAACAAATACCATTTTCCTTTTATTTCAACAATAGAATGGTGGGTTGTCCAGCCTTCAACAGGGTTTAGCACAACTCCTTTGTAGGTAAAAGGGCCATAAGGGTTGTCGCTAGTGGCATAGCTCACAAAATGGGTGTCGCCCGTAGAATATGACAAATAGTATTTGCCTTTGTATTTGTGCATCCAAGCTCCCTCAAAAAAGCGTTTGGTATTATCGCTTTCCAAAAGAACTTTACCATTTTCATCTAAAATTTGTACATCTTTGGGCTCTTCAGTAAAGCTCTTCATATCGGCCGACAGCTTTGCTACCTTGGGCGAGAAGGCCACTTCGTTAGGGGTTTTTAGTTTTCCATCAGGATTGTAGCTACCTGTAGCCCATCGTTGTAATTGGCCACCCCAAATACCCCCAAAATAAAGATAAAAACTACCATCGCTATCTTTAAATACAGCAGGGTCGATACTAAAACTTCCTTTAATAGGCTCTTTTTCGGCCTTGAAAGGGCCATAGGGCTTTTTGCTGGTAGCTACCCCAATCTTAAAAACATCGTTTTTATCCTTGAGTGGAAAATATAAATAATATGTACCATTTTTATAAGCCGCATCAGGAGCCCATAACTGACGACCAGCCCAAGGAATATCCTTTTTGTCGATAGCAATACCATGATCGGTTACTTTTTCACCAATTTTATCCATAGATAACACATGAATATCACGCATATCGAAGTGGTCGCCGTCTCCATTTTGAGATACCCCCGTTTCTATATCATGTGAAGGATAGATATAAATCTTGCCCTCAAAAACATGAGCTGAGGGGTCGGCCGTAAAAATATGAGAAACCAAAGGTTGTGAAATGGGTTGCTTTTTGGCTTGAGCGTAAACACCCAAACTAAAAACTACCAAGCTAGCAGTAATCAAGGTTGATTTCATCATTTAATGGAGTTAATTTTTTATTTAAAATAGTTTTTAAAAACCAATAGAATTGCCCCCGTCTACAGGCAATGATGCTCCTGTAATATATTTTGCTCCTTCCGAAGCTAGAAACACAGCCGCCAAGCCTATATCTTCGGGTTTTCCAAAATAACCCATCGGAGTACGATCTAAGGCTTTATTCATTCGAGCAGGGTCCGAACTCATGGCGGTTTGCATCATGGCCGTTTCTATAAAACCCGGTGCAATAGCATTGATACGAACATTGTGGGGTGAAAAATCCATGGCTAAGGCTTTTACCAACCCCTCGACACCATGTTTGGATGCCGAATAAGCTGGCACGCGGTCGATACCATAATAGGCGGCCATCGACGAAATCATCAAAATTACTCCCCGTTTGCGGGCAGTCATACGGCTAGCACAAGTGCGGGTTAGTGCAAATACAGCATTGAGATTGGTATGAATAATTCGATTAAACTCTTCGTCTGTTACTTCCAGAGCAGGTTTTTTCATATTGATACCTGCATTATTGACCAAAATATCTATTTCGCCAATGTTATTTTCTATATGTGCTACTAAGCCTTCCAAGTGCTGTAATGCTGTTACATCATTGACAACATAATAGGCGTTTTCGCCCAAAGATGCCACAGCTTCTTGTAAAGCATTTTCTCGTCGACCCGTAATAACAACTTTTGCTCCTGCTTCAATCA
The DNA here is from genome assembly GCF_000427405.1 of Flectobacillus major DSM 103. Lineage (NCBI taxonomy): Bacteria > Pseudomonadati > Bacteroidota > Cytophagia > Cytophagales > Flectobacillaceae > Flectobacillus > Flectobacillus major. The sequence goes on along the minus strand of NZ_ATXY01000005.1, from coordinate 156,550 downwards.
TACTTGTAGCAATTGCAAATCCAATACCACTACCGCCACCAGTAATCAAGGCAATTTTATTAGCTAAACTAAACATTTTTTGTCGTTTTTAAAGAAGTTTTATGAATTACGATTTATCATATTACCTTATTAATGAGGGTTTTATCGTTCGGAAAAAACTTTTATTTATAGGAATAAGGTTTTGATTTATATGCTATTAGCCAGAAAAGAGTAGCTCTAGCTAATAGAAAAAGGAAAGCCTGAGGTTAAGCAGACAAAAGTTTTTCGACTTTATGGCTTATCTTAACTGATATATCTCTACTATTTTTTTCATTTCAGCTAAGCTTCTGGTAGGTTTTGGATATGGTGCAGGAATAGGCTGGTTGGCGTATTGCTGAAAATACAGCACACAAGCATCTCGCCAATTAAGAGCCTCACGGTGCTGTGCTGCCAAACGGCCATCAACATCGGCAAAAATGGCTGGGTCTATTTGATTGGCCACACTTTTCCACTGTTTTTGCATCCATTCTACCGAGGCAACGCCTTTGTAATAGCGGCTACTAAATTCATCCCAAAGGCTTTTTCCTGTACTCAGCTGCTTTGTCCAAGGCACATGATGAAACCATAATAAATATGGAAGCGGACAAGTATCGGGATTTCCCCATAATTGTTGTACTTCGGGCGAATATAAGCTTAGAGCATTGCTACCAGTAGCAGTACGATTAAATCCTAATCCTAGCGAATCGGCACGGTGATAATAAATGGCCGTCCAGTCGGGTCGGGCACTGCGCTCTAGCCAAGGTTCAGGGCCAAAATGGATATTTTGCCCCATTACATGATGTAGGCCAAGTGGCGTAGTGAAGTCTACATAAATTTCTCTGGATTTCAGCATCACATCTTGAATCACAGTTACCGATTGTGGATGCTGCGTCAATGTCATTTTAATCCATTCTTCAGCAATCTGTTCAGAAGAAAGGGCATGATTCCATGCCAAACGGCCAAAAGCATACCAGTTGGCTTGCGACATTAAATGTCCTGTCCAGTTTCTATCTGAACCCGTATTGGCAACCCCTACGATGGCAGTAAGGGTATGTTTATCAAGACTACCATCAACTACTTTGGCTACTGTCGAGCCTTTGCCTTGTACATAGGTGTCGCTATCGAGGCATTCTTTGAACAAAGGAGCTTCATAAACCAAGTTGGTCGAAAAGCCTAGATATTCCTGTGTTAGTTGAAATTCCATCGCTAGAGGCGTTTTGGGCATAGCACCAAAAAGAGGATGAAACGGCTCACGAGATTGGAAATCTATAGGGCCATTTTTTACTTGTACCATCACATTGTCGGCAAATGTACCATCTAAAGGCTTAAAGTCTTTGTAAGCTTCTTTGAAGCGGTCGCCTTTAGGGTCGGCAGCATATACAAATGCACGCCATATTACAATACCTTGGTGAGGTTTTAAGGCTTCAGCTAGCATATTAGCTCCGTCGGCATGGGTACGGCCAAAATCTTGTGGGCCTGGTTCTCCTTCAGAATTGGCTTTTACCAAATACCCTCCAAAATCAGGAATGAGCTTGTAGATTTCTTGGGTTTTGTTGTTCCACCATGTTCTTATTTCTGGTGCAAGTGGGTCAGAGTTTTTGGTTTTCCCCAAAATTTTAGGAGCGGCAAAATTCAAAGATAAAAACACTTTGATACCATAAGGACGAAATACAGCAGCTAGGGCCTTTACTTTTTGAAGATATTCGTCTGTCAAAAAACGGGCACTTGCATTGACATTATTGAGTACTACAGCATTGATACCAACAGAGGCGTTGGCTCTGGCATAATCAATATAACGTTGATCTATTACTTCGGGCAATTCGTACCATTTCCAAAGCGAAGAACCAGCATAGCCTCTTTCTATTGTGCCAAGGGGGTTGTCCCAGTGATTAAGCATTCGCAAGCGTACCTTGGGGCTATCGGCAATATCAATCTTGCTAATGTCTAGTCCTGTTTGGATACGTCTTAACAGTGCAAAAGCCCCATATAATGCTCCAGAAGGGTTTTTTGACGAAACAACGATATTGTTATTTTGTGTATAAATGGCAAAGCCATCGTCGGCCAAAGCTTGTGTTTTGGCATCTGTTGCCGATACTTTTAGCAGAATCCCTCCTTTTTTATCTTGAATATTCTTGGCAATAGGGATACGCTTGCCCAATAAGCCTTGCAAACTTGTTTGTAGCTCTTTGCTCGCTGTTTGGCTAATGGCATCTTGTTGTTCAGTATAAATAAATTGACTGAATTTTGCATAGGTAGCTCGCTGAGTAGGGTTTTTGATTAAATCAAATTTTAGCCACAAACGATACCCATCGTCAGCCCATGCTGTTGACGAAATAAATAGTAATAGGAAGCTTATTTTTTTTAGCATTATCGTAATAATTATAGGTTTTATCAATCAAAATGGTTCAAAATATCGTCTTATTTCCCTGAATTGGTGAGTCAATTTAATAATGCTAATGTTTGATATTTTAACTAAAAACATCAAAATCATAACGAATCAAATACCCTTACGACATACTTCTCACAATACCCAACTCTAAGCCTCTTAGCTCAGCCAAGCCCTTCAAGCGGCCAATAGCCGAATAGCCTGGATAAGTACGCTTATGGAGGTCGTCGAGCATCTGATGACCGTGGTCGGGACGCATCGGCAAGCTCGGATTAGAATGTCCTGTTTGTTTACGATGTTGTTCTTCTTCCACAAAAGCCTTTACCACTTCGTACATATCTACATCGCCATTGAGGTGAGCTGCTTCGTGAAAATTCAGGGGATTTTCTTCTCGTTTCGTAGTGCGAAGATGAATAAAATGGATTCTGTTGCCAAAGCGTTTTACCATTTTGGGCAAATCGTTGTCGGCACGAACCCCCAACGAACCCGTACAGAAAGTAATACCATTGGCTGTAACATCGCAGGCATCCATGAGTTGTGCTAAGTCATCTTCGGTACTTACAACACGTGGCAAACCCAATAGCGATTTGGGTGGGTCGTCGGGATGAATACAAAGCAAGATGCCTAGTTCTTGGGCAAGTGGTGCAATCTGCTGTATAAAATAATACAAGTTATTGCGTAACTCACTATCGCCAATATGAGCATACTGATCCAATAAACCCTGAAAGGTGTTTAAATCAAAAGCTTCTTCCGAACCAGGCAAACCTAACAAAACAGTATTGGTGAGTTCGGCAATAGCTTCTTTACTCATATTTTCCCATTTAGTTTTGGCCGAAGCCTGTACTTCGGGGGTATAATCAAGCGGAGCATTGGGGCGTTTCAAAATAAACAAATCGAAAAGAGCAAAGTCCTCCCAAACAAACCGCAGCGCCTTTGAGCCATCGGGCATTTCATAACTAATATTGGTACGTGACCAATCCAAAACAGGCATAAAATTATAGCATACCGTTTTGATGCCACAACTAGCCAAATTCCGCAAAGATGTTTTGTAATTTTCTATGTAAAAATCCTTAGTAGGCAGCCCCTTTTTGATGTCTTCATGCACAGGTAGGCTTTCTACAACTAGCCATTCTAAAGGGGTAAAGTTATGATTGTGTTGTTCTATTATTTGGATGCGTTCTTGAATGGCTTCAACCGACCAAACGTCACCAACAGGAATTTGGTGTAAGGCCGAAACTACACCCGTGCATCCAGCTTGCCGAATGTCCATGAGCGAAACAGGGTCATTAGGGCCAAACCATCTCATTGTGTGTATCATACTCAGTAGGGGTATTTTTGAAGAACCAAAGTCTTTTTCTAAGTAAAGTACAAAAAAAAGTCTTTTGGTATCTCAGGGATTAGTAGATAATTATTGGCTATTTAGCTAAAAGTACAGGTATGTTTTTATATTAAACAATGTTTTAATTGATTTATTTCTATAAAAATATCGGATTCGTTTTCGGAAACGTTTTCGATATATACTAAAAGCTAATTTATTTTATGTAAATTGAAGACTGATTAAATATTACCGTAGTGGTACTATAAAAAAGGGGGTTTAGACAATTATTTAAAAAGTTATATTCAAGATGAGTCAATGTATTAAGTGCGGAGCAACCGAAACACTGGTTAAAGCGGGTTTTGTAAGAGGACAACAGCGTTTTTATTGTAAAGCCTGTGAACAATATTTTACGATACAATTACCTCATCAGACCATACAAAAAAAGTCGCACCAAACTACAATCGTAGATATTGCCAAGGCTTTGGGGGTTGCACCATCAACAGTATCAAGAGCCCTGAATAATAGCAAAGAAATTAATGAAGCTACCCGCCAGGAGATTATTCGGGTAGCTCAGGAGCTTGACTATCGCCCCAACCTACTGGCTCAAAGCCTCAATCGTGGAGCTACCAATACAATCGGTGTAGTGATTCCTGATATTCAACGCCCTTTCTTTGCGAGTGTTTTGGCTGGTATTCAGCACGTTGCTAGCAATGCAGGTTATAGAGTAATGATTTGCCAGTCGAACGAATCACATTCTACCGAAACCCTCAATGTACAAGCCCTAATAAGTAGTCAGGTCGATGGTTTGCTCATTAGCCATTCTATCGAAACTACGTCTTTTGAGCATATCAAATTACACCTCAACAGAGGCGTACCTATTGTACATTTTGATAGGGTTTGTTATGAACTTCCAACGGCAAAGGTGATTTTGGATAACTTTCGAGGCTCGTATTTATTGGTCGAGCATCTGATTCTGCAGGGTTGTAAAAGAATTGCCATTTGTGCTGGCCCAAAGGATTTATTGATTAGTAAAGAACGATTCGAGGGGTATGTGGCTGCTTTGGCTGCCTATCATATTCCTTTCGACGAGGCGTTGGTTTATCATATTCATTTCCAAAAAGATGAATCGTTGGTTGCTCTGAATCAATGGATGGCTCTGCCCGAGCCTCCCGATGCCATATTTTCGGTACATCATGGCAATGCCATAGAACTGCTGGTAGCTCTTAAAGAACGCAATGTCAGAATTCCAGAAGATATAGCATTAGTAGGTTTTGGTGATGACCAGATTGCGGCACTTATCGAACCATCGCTGACGGTATTCCATCAGTTTCCGTTCAAAGTGGGTGAAATAGCTGCTAATACCTTGATTAATAATATCATAGAAAAAGATAATTTTACGCCCACCACTATTACAGTACAAGGTGAATTAATAGTTAGAAAATCTTCTCAGTTTTAGGGATTGCTAGATAAAACTGTTTAACCTTTGGTAATTGGTGAATAAAATAGGAAAATATTAACCTATTACCTTAACGTATATTAAAAATACTGATATGATGATGCGGAGAAAAAAAGACATTTTCTCAGTATTTTTGCGGAGAATAATGCGTATATTCACCCTAAAATAGCTATTCTATCATGAGTCTATATATATATCAACGAGCAGGTTGGCCTTTTTTTGAGTGGGACGAAAGCTTGTTATCGCCCTTATTAGGCAAAGTACGGTATTTGCAGGGAAAAATTGCTGGAAGAATGGAAGGTGTGGGTATATCGGTGAGAACAGAAACAACCCTCAAAAATCTTACCGATGATATTCTGAAATCTACAGAAATCGAGGGCGAAGTATTAAACCCTCTTCAAGTGCGTTCGTCTATTGCCCGTAGATTGGGCATTGAAATAGCAGGCTTAGTACCATCAGATAGAAATGTGGATGGTGTAGTAGAAATGATGCTGGATGCTACACAGAAATATACCGATAAGCTAACCAGAGAACGCCTTTGGGGTTGGCAATCGTCGCTGTTTCCTTCAGGCTGGAGTGGTATGTACCAAGTAGTTACAGGCAACTGGCGAGACAATACCAAAGGGCCTATGCAGGTTGTTTCGGGGCCTTTGGGGCGTGAACGTATTCATTATCAAGCTCCAAGTGCTGAGCTAATAGATGACGAAATGAGCCTTTTTTTCAGATGGTTTAATAACGACACCGATACCCTCGACCCTGTTATAAAGGCAGGTATTGCACATCTTTGGTTTGTGACGATTCACCCTTTCGACGATGGCAATGGCCGAATTGCCCGTGCCTTAACAGACATGCAGTTGGCAAGAGCCGAGCAAAATACCCAACGCTATTATAGTATGTCAACACAGATTCGTTTGGAAAGAAAAAGTTATTATGATATTTTAGAAAAAACGCAAAAATCATCTCTTGATATTACCCAATGGTTAGAATGGTTTTTGAGCTGCCTCTATACAGCTTTACAAACCAGTGATGAAATGTTGAGTACGATTTTGCAAAAAGCTCTATTTTGGGAAAAACACAAAGAAACATTGCTCAACGAACGACAACGATTGATGATTATTAAACTACAGGATGGTATTGAAGGGAAATTATCATCATCTAAATGGGCAAAAATGGCCAAATGTTCACAAGACACTGCAGGTCGAGATATTCAGGATTTAATTGAGAAAGGCATACTTCAAAAAGAAGACGCAGGTGGTAGAAGTACTAGTTACTATCTTGTTGTTTAGTTATTGAGTGTTTATTGGTTTCAGCCAATAAACACTCAATTTCATAGGGTTATTTGATTGTGTTCTTTTTAACACCCTCGTTTGTGATAACAACAGGTTTGATAAGTCCGTTTTTATCAAAAAACATTTGGTCAATACACGTTACACGGGCATTTCCGTCGGTCTGGTCGAGGGGTCTTCTATGATATACAATATACCAATCTTTACTTTTGGGGTCATGAATTACAGAATGGTGTCCTGCACCAGTACCAATTTTTGGGTCTTGTTGCAGTATTTTACCGATACGCTTAAATGGGCCAAAAGGCGAGTCTGCTATGGCGTATGCTACACTATAGTTGGGGCCTGTCCAGCCACCTTCCGACCACATAAAATAATATTTGCCATCTTTTTTAAACATAAAAGGGCCTTCGACATAATTTTCTGGCGTAATTTCTTTGAATATCTTACCATCTTCAAAAGGAATAAAACCCGTAAAGTCCTTTTTCAAATGAGCTATATTACAGTGTCTCCAACCGCCATAAATCAAGTAATATTCATCTTTATCTTTAAAAACAAACTGGTCGATAGGCTGTGCCCCGTTATGAAATTTATCAATGAGGGGTTTATTCAAATAATCTTTGAAGGGGCCAGCAGGGTTATCGGCTACAGCTATACCAATACCACCGTATTCATTATCGTTTTGGATATCGTTTGCTCCAAAAAACAAAAAGTATTTTCCATCTTTTTCAATAATAGAAGGAGCCCATACGGCTCTTTTCGCCCATTTTATGGCAGTAGTATCCAAAATTCTTTCGTGCTTAGTCCATGTTACTAAATCTGTAGAAGAAAACGCATCGAAGAAAACTTGCTTATTGTAAGGAGCAGAATATGTAGGATAAATCCAGTATTTTTTTCCAAAAATAATTCCTTCGGGGTCGGCATACCAGCCTTTAAATACAGGATTACCAGCCGTTTGAGCCAAGATAGCCGAAGTATAGAGCAAGAAATAGGTAACGTACAAAAGTTTTTTCATGTTTTGAAATAAGTATTAAAAATTGAGCTAAAATTTAGTAAAAATCTCCCTATTACTAATACTGTTTTGTAGAGAATAAGTAGGTATTGAGATTTTGAAAATATACTTTGTACGATTACTTGGCTACCAAACAAAACCCCGTTGAGTCCAAAAACTCAACGGGGTTGATATAAAAGTATGCTATGGGGCTTATTTTGCCTCGTCGGTAGCTACTGTTTTTGAATGTTGTTTTTTGTTAGCTATTTTTTCAATAACAACAAACAACACTGGTACAATAAAGATAGCCAACGAAGTAGCGGCCATCATACCTCCAAATACTGTCCAGCCTATTGTTTTGCGTGATTCTGCGGCAGCACCACTAGCAAAAGCCAAAGGCAATACCCCAAGAATAAAGGCAAGCGATGTCATAATGATTGGTCGCAAACGCAACTGGACGGCCTCTAAGGTAGCAGCAATTAGTTCCATACCTTTATCGACACGCTCTTTGGCAAATTCTACAATCAAAATAGCATTTTTGGCAGCCAAACCAATCAAGGTAATCAAACCGATTTGGGCATAAATATTGTTTGATAAGTTGGGCAATAATGTCAATGTTAGAATTGAACCAAATGCCCCAACTGGTACTGCAAATAATACCGAGAAAGGAATAGACCAACTTTCGTACAAGGCTGCCAAGAATAAGAATACAAAGACAATCGAAATGGCAAAAATTGCCGTAGTACTATCGCCAGCCTTGATTTCCTCGCGACTCATCCCCGAAAATTCGTATGAATACCCAACAGGTAAAGTACTAGCAGCAACTTCTTGTAAAGCCTGAATAGCTTGACCACTACTAAAGCCTGGCTTTGGCGAACCGTTGATTTCGATAGCACGATATACATTATAGTGCGAAATCAAAGCGGCATTTTCTACTACTTTGGCTTTTACCAAAGCTTTCAAAGGAATCATATTGCCTGCTGTATTGCGTACATAAAACTTCTCGATTCTTTCCAGCGACGAGCGGTAGCTACTATCGGCTTGTACCATTACCCTAAAGTTACGGCCATATAGCGTAAAGTCGTTGACATACGAGCTACCCAGCAACGTAGACAATGTACCAAAGATTTCAGATACCTGAACCCCTTGCTTTTTGGCTTGGTCACGGTCAACATCGATTTGATAACTTGGCGTTCTTGAACTAAAGAACGTATAGGCCATACCTATTTCAGGGCGTTTGTTGAGTTCGGCCAAGAAATTTCGGGCAACCTTCTCAAATTGCTGAATATTGTCGGGGCTAGTGGTTTGTTGCAATTCAAAGGTAAAACCTGCCGTTTGCCCCAAGCCCGGAATAGCAGGAGGAGCAATCGGTAACACCCTAGCTTCTTTAATATCAGCCGTTTTTTTCTTGATCTGTTCTATTACACTTTGTACATGGTGTTCTTTGCCCTCACGATCCGACCAAGGTTTTAGGTTGACAAAGAAAGTACCAACATTGGTTTTGTTTGAGAAACTTACGATGTTCAAGCCTGCAATACCCCCAACTACACGCACCTCTGGGACGGTTTCGAGGCGTTTCATAATAGTTTGAAACAAGGCTACGTTACGGCTTGTAGAAGTAGCTTCGGGCATTTCATACGTTACATACAAACGGCCTTCATCTTCGGTTGGAATAAAGCCAGTAGCTTTGTTTTTGAATAAGAAAAATAAGCCTACAAACAAACAAACCATCATTACCAATACCAAAGGAGTAGCCTTAATCCATTTGGCTACACCACGTGTATAAGCAAAAGAAAGTTTTTCAAAACGAATATTGAACCATACAAAGAACTTCTCTAACCAGTTTTTCTTTTCATCTTTGCCCTTGGTTGGTTTCAACATAATAGAACACAAAGCTGGCGTTAATGAAAGAGCCACAAATGCCGAAAGAATTACCGAAACCGCAATCGTAATTGCAAACTGCTGATACAAACGGCCAACAATACCCGGTACAAAACTTACTGGCACAAATACCGCCGCCAAGATAAGGGCAATGGCAATTACTGGGCCAGAAATATCTTTCATAGCCTTGGCTGTTGCTTCTTTTGGAGTCATCCCGTGTTCGTCCATATTATGCTGAACGGCTTCTACCACTACAATGGCATCATCGACTACAATACCAATGGCCAGTACAAAAGCAAATAACGTAAGGGTGTTAATCGTAAAACCAAAAGGAATAAAGAATATAAACGTACCAATCAACGACACCGGAATAGCTAATATAGGAATAAGCGTAGCACGCCAGTTTTGAAGAAATAAAAATACCACCAATACCACCAAGATAAGGGCTTCAACAAGGGTGTGTATTACCTCTTCGATAGATACCTTTACTACCGATGCCGATTCGAGCGGAACAACGTAATCTAAATCTTTTGGGAAAGTCTTTTTCATTTCTGTTAAAGCTTTCATTACGCCATTGTATGTGTCGAGGGTATTACCACCAGGAGCCAAATAAATAATTACAAAAGCAGCAGGCTTGCCCGAAACAAATGCGTTGACACCATAGTCAAAACGACCCAATTCTACACGAGCTACATCTTTCAAATAAACCACACTTCCTGTAGCAGGCGAAGACCTCACAATAATGTCGTCGAATTGTTCTTTTTTGTTTAACCTACTGTTTGTCAATACACTGTATTCAAAAGCCTGATTGCTTGGCTGAGGATTCCCCCCTACCGTACCTGCGGCTACTTGTAAGTTTTGTTCGGCCAAAGCGGCCGTTACATCGGCAGGGGTCATTCTGAGGTTGGCTAATTTTTCAGGGTTTAACCAAATCCTCATCCCGAAGTCATCAGCTCTTGATACAATATCACCTACACCTTTTACTCTTTGTAGGGCATCTTTTAGGTAAATATTGGCATAGTTACCAATAAATTTGGCATCGTGTGTACCTTGTGGCGAATACAAAGCCAAGGCCATCATGATACTTGGGTTACGTTTACGTACAGTCAAACCAAGACGTTTTACGGCATCGGGCAAAGTCGGCTGAGCTACCGATACACGGTTTTGTACGTCGAGGGCAGCAATATCAACATTAGTACCAATATCAAAAGTTACGTTGATACTACTTTGTCCACTACTGGTACTATTACTCGACATATAGGTCATGCCTGGCGTACCGTTGATTTGGGTTTCGATAGGCGTTGTAGTGGTTTGTTCTACTGTCTGAGCATCGGCACCCGTAAAATTACCAGTTACTGTTACGGTTGGCGGGGTAATATCGGGGTATTGAGCTACAGGTAAAGTGGTAAGTGCTATAACTCCAACTATTACAATTACTATAGATGTAACAATGGCAGTGATAGGTCTTTTTATAAAAACATCAGCTATCATAAGAAATATGTTTTAAGTATTAAAAATAACGAGGTGGCTTGTACCACGATTCATTTACTTACTTTTTGGCAGGTGCAGCCGCTGGAACTTCAGTTATATAAACAGCTCCTTCACGTAAGTTCTGAATACCTTCTACAATAAGGCGTTCTCCTCTTTTTAATCCATTTTTGATAATTACGTTTGTGCCAATGGCAGTTCCTAAATCAACACGTCGTTGGGTTACTTTACTGCTGTCGGTTGGTACATATACAAAAAACTCGCCCAACTGCTCAGAAATAGCTTTGTAAGGAATCAAGACGGCTTCTTTTGACGTTGAAAGTACCCGTACTGTTCCACTCATGCCTGCTCTAAGAAGGTTGTTAGGATTTGGAAATACCAAACGGGTTTTGATAGTACCTGTTTGTGGGTCAACGGCACGGTCAAGAAAAGCTAATTTCCCAACATAAGGATATTTTTCTCCGTTAAAGGCTAGCGTAAAAGTGGAGTCATTACCTGAAGCTTTCTTTTGTAATAAATTAGCAAATTTGAAAATTTCTTTTTGGTCTACATTAAAATCTACCGCCAATTGGTTATCAGTCGAAACAGTATTCAAAAGGGTTTGTCCAGCAGTAACGGCTGTTCCTTTTTTTACTGCCGAAATACCAATTGTACCATCAAAAGGAGCATAAATTTTGGTATAACGCACATTGGTTTGTACACTCCGAATATTGGCTTTTGAGGCTTCTACTTGTCTTTGAGCTGCTTCTAAGGCTGCATCTGCGTTGTCTACCAACTGTTTGGCAACGGCATCGTTTTTGGCTAGTTCATGATAACGATTTGCATCTTTTTGGGCTTTCGCCAAATTTGCTTCTTGTACATTGAGGTTAGCTACAGCTTGGTCGTAGTTGGCTTCATATAGCTGTGTATCAATAGTATATAATAATTGCCCTTTGCGTACACGTGCTCCGTCGCTAAAATGAACCCCCAAAATATAACCACTTACTTGTGGGCGTAGCTCTACCATATCTAAGGCTGTTACGGTAGCAGGGTATTCGTCGTGATACGAAGCATCGGTAATTTTTACTTCTTCAATAGTAACAGGAACGGCCGCTGGGCCTTGTGGAGCTTGACCTGCTTTATTATCTGAGCACGAACTCAATAAAATAAGTCCTAAAAATGCTGTGTATGTTGCTGATTTATGGAATAACATAGTAATTCTTAGAGTTTTAAGTACTAATAATTGAATTGACCTAGAGCTTTTTGTACGTCTACTTTGCTCGACAACACCAAATATAGGGAGTTGTAATAATTGATTCGAGCCGAGCGTAAATCTGTTTCGGAGGTAATAACTTCCAAATAGGTTTTGATACCCGAACGGTACTGTAACTGAACAAGGTCGTATACTTCTTTGGCCAATTCCATATTTTCTTTTTGTGATAAAAATACCGTCAAATTGCTTTTGTAAGTAGCCAAAGCCTGTTGGTATTCGGCATTGATAGATAACTTGAGGCTGGTAATATCCCATTCAAGGCGTTTGAGTTGCCATTCGGCCGAATTGATATTGTTTTTGCGTTTTCCTCCCTGAAAAATAGGTAACGAAAGTGTAATAGCCGCAAAAGAGTTGGGATAATTACGGTTATATAAATCGCCAAAAGAGTTGTTCAAAAAGTTAAGGTTATAAGCCCCGTTGAATGCTACAGTAGGCAAATAACTCCACTTATTATAATTCAAATCGGCTTCACGAAGTCTTTTGAGAGTTTGTAATTGCTGGAACTCGATACGTGAAGGAACATCTGCCTTTTGTGTAGTATCAAGAGCAATTTCTAACTCCATTGCTTCAGGGTTGTATACAATAGTAAGAGGCTCAGCTTCTGGATAACCCATCAACGCCTTCAGGTTTTGAACTCGGGCTTTCAATAACTCTTCGTTGCTTTTTTTGGTAGCAAGGGTATTATTGAGGGCAATCGTTACTCTTTTAAAGTCGATTTTATCGCTTGTTCCTGCATTGTATTGGTTTTTGGCATCTTTCAAGCTTTTTTCCAAACGAATAATATCACCTTCCGATACAGCAATTTGTTGCTGAGTAGCCAACACCGCATAAAAGGCCTTGGCAACGTTGGCCGTCACTGTAATTTTATTATTGGTAACAGTTTGTGATGCTTGTTGTCGAACATCGTTTTGGGTTCTGTTTGCCAACAAAACGTCTCTGTTAAAAATACTTTGCGAAAGACTAAACTGTGCTGCCGAGGTATTATCTACGCCTAACTTGACAGGGTTGCCTGCAATAATACTGGTTTGAACCAAGAAGTTATGCTGCAGGTTGTAGTTGAAGTTGATTTGGGGATACCAATCGGCAAGTTTACTTTTAATGGTATTTTCAACGACCTTCTGGTCAATAATCGATTGTTGGATTTGTGGCTGATGCTTGATGGCATATTGAATAATATTCTCAAGCGTAGCATTGTCCAGGGTTTCGGGTTTGCTCGATGTACTTCCGACAGGAGTTGGGGCGAGCTGATTTTGGGAATAAATGTCCGAAGAAAACCTAAGCAAGCATAGGACTGTAAAAAACAGTTTCGGCAACAATCTTCCGATGTTACGCATATTGTACATGAAATTAGCTGTTAATAAAGTTTAAAAAATGTTCATTTAGGTAAAACATATATCAACAACGCCTTTGAAAAAAGATTCGTTCAACAAAATCTGGCGTTTGAGACGAATTGGTCAATATTGTTGACTAATTTTTGCATAAAATTGATATAATCTTATTTTTTATTAAAATAATTTTACGAACATTGAATAAAAAAATTGGGCAAAAAACAGCAAATAGAGAAGAATAGGTATACTGAGTAGAACTGTAACGTCTATAAAAGGAGCTTCCTCTTAGTGGCTCACTAAGAGGAAATAGCAGGTGCTACAAACCAAACTCCTTAAATATATAGTGGTTATTTTTTCTTTTTTGTACCTAAGTCAATAATGATAGGCGCCGCCACAAAAATGGACGAATAAGCCCCAAAAACTACACCGACAAACATAGCAAACGAAAATCCTCGAAGTACATCGCCACCCAACAAAAGCAATACTGTTACTACCAAAAATACTGTTGTAGCTGTCATAACTGTACGGCTCATGGTATGATTAATAGAGCTATTGATAGTTTTGATGATTAATTCTCTGTCGCTCAGGTCGGCATTTACCCCTATTTCTTCACGAATACGGTCAAAAACTACTACCGTATCGTTAATCGAATAGCCAATTACGGTTAATACTGCTGCAATAAAGATTTGGTCGATTTCGAGTTCAAAACCAAATAACCGCACAATTCCTACCATACCCAAAACAACAAGGGTGTCGTGTGTAAGAGCAATAATACCACCCAATGAGTATTGCCACTTGCGGAAACGAATCAGAATATAAATAAATATAGCAATGAGGGCATATCCTACCGACACAAATGACTGCTTGAGAATATCATCGGCAATAGTTGCCCCAACTTTTGATTCGGAAATAATAATGGGTTTTGCACTAGCAAATTCTTTCAATCCATTTTCTAAAGCTGTTCTTACGATTTGATTAGCTTTAATAGATTCATCCTCAACCAAATACGAAGTTGTAATTTTGAGTTTGGTATCACCATTAAAGGTTTTTACTTCTACACCTTTTTCATCAAAATTATCTTTTAGGGCATCTTTTACGATACCAGCCTCAAGAGGTTTGGCAAATTGTACCACATACGAGCGGCCACCTTTGAAGTCTACCCCAAGGTTAAACCCTCCCTGAATAGTCAGTACAATAGCACCAAGGACAATAAGCCCCCACGAAAAGAAATAAGAAGCCTTTCTTTTACCAATAAAGTCAAAATTCATACCCTTGAAGAGGTCTTTAGAGATAAACGTTTCAAACGTAATTTCGTGTTCTTTGCCTTGCTTAATGGCTCTTTTAGCCATCCAATCTATCAGAATATGTGAAATATAAACAGCCGTAAATACCGATGTTACCAAACCTATACAAAGAGTTACCCCAAAGCCTTTTACCGAGCCTGTTCCAAAAAGAATAAGAATAACACCGATTAGTACAGTAGTTACTTGCCCATCAATAATCGCCGAAAGGGCTTTTTCATACCCTATTTGTATAGACTTCAGAAGCCCATGCCCTCGGTGTAACTCTTCCCGAATACGTTCATTGATAAGTACGTTGGCATCAACAGCCATACCTAAGGTAAGTACAATACCTGCAATACCAGGCAAGGTAAGGGCGGCCTGTATTTGAACAAGGATACCACAAATAAAGAAGATGTTGAAAAGAAGTGCCAAATTGGCCATCCAACCAGCTTTTCCATAATAACCAATCATAAATATCACCACTAAGGCAAGGCCTAGCCCCATGGATAAATACCCTTGATTGATGGCTTCTTCACCTAAAGAAGGCCCAATGAAAGCATCTTCAACGAGTCGTGTTGGAGCAGGTAGTTTACCTGCTTTCAGGACATTGGCCAAGTCTTTGGCTTCTTCAATACTAAACGACCCTGTGATAGATGAACGACCTCCTGGGATTTCGCCATTGATTACTGGAGCTGAATAAACATAATTGTCAAGAACAATAGCAATACGCTTACCAATACTGGCTGCTGTTATATTTTTCCAGATTCTAGCACCTGTTGCATTCATTACCATACTAACCTCTGGGCGGTTGTTAGGGTCAAAATCCTGCGAGGCATCGGTAATAACATCGCCTTCCAATAAAGCTTTTTGACCTTCCGCTTTTTTGACAGCTTCTAGTTGAATAATTTCATCGCCGTTGTCTGCCACAATTCCTTTGGCATACCAAAGCAAAGTAATATTGGAAGGGAATAAAACTTTCACTTCTGGACGGTGCAACAGCTCATTTACTTTGGCTGTATCTTTTCTGAAAGCCCCCCAAGTACGGCCTTGGTTGTCTAAAGGTATCAATAATTTAGTCAAAGCCGACGACTGGGCACTGTCCTTTTTAGTTTTGCCCAATTTATTGGCCAAAGCAGCCGATGAGTCTACAGTTGTGGTATTGTTGTCTTTAAGTTTTTCGGCAGCAGTCAAATATTCATCCAAAGCCGATAAACTCGCACCCCATTCATTGATTTCGGCAACTTCGACAAACTCTAATTTGGCCGAGCCTGATAATAGTTTTCTGGCACGCTCAGGGTTGTCTACTCCTGGTAGCTCAACCTGTATGCGATTAGTACCTGGCAATCGTTGAATATTGGGGTTAGCCACGCCAAATTTATCAATACGAGCTTGAATAATTTTGTAAACACGGTCAACTGCTCCATCTATTTCTTTATTTATTACTTTTTTTACTTGAGTATCCGACGACGACGCATTGAGTTTTTCATGATTTACCGAATTACTGAAGATAGTCGATAAACGTTGTTGAGGAGCAACTTTGGCAAAAGCCTCAAAAAACAAATCACTAAAAGGTTTATTAGAATTAACTTGAGCTTGGCTAGCCAACTGTAAAGCTTTTTCAAAATTGGGGTCGGTACTTTTTCCTGATAAAGCCCTAATAATTTCTACAGATGAAACTTCAATAACAGCATGCAAACCACCCTCTAGGTCAAGTCCTTTTTGAAGAGCATAAGTGGTTACATCTTGTAGGGTATAGCTCCAATATACGGGTTTTCGCCACAACGAATCTATATAACGGGTTTTTCGGCTTGGGTCGAGTTTTCCATCGGCATTAGTAGCATATTCGATAGCTTCTTTACGAATTTGGTTGGCTTTCCAAGTAAATGATAAGAAAAAAAGGCATAAAGCCGAAACAATGCCTGTAAGCCAAATAATGGCGTTTTTATTACGCATAATCCTAAATGATTGTGTTAGTTGGCAAGTAATAGGGCATCAACCCCACAAACAGGCTATAGTACAAAGACATACCTATTGTGGCGTTTTTATGCACTTACTACTAACAAAATGGTGACTAATTGATACAATAGAATAGGGCTATTGTGTAGAAATGACAATAGCAGATTTATGCCTGATTGTTGAAACCAAACAGAGTAATCTCAAGGTGTATCAATACAATCAAGGGGCATTCATCGAGATAAACTGCTCGAAAAGTATAGCGTGAAGTGGAAATGTAGTGGTAAAGGTAGATTCAAATAGCGAAAAAGAAATGGCTGCCCAACGCTGAAAATGGCTAAGGAAACTCACTTCTATTTGTGAAAGAAATTCAATATTGAGGGAATTGAATTGAATTTCATCGACAGCACGGTATTCGCCAAATACTTGATGAACATGTGGCTTTGCTGGCTCAACAGTTGTATGTTTGGCTACAACAAAGTGAGTTTGCTTAATCGGTAGGCTTTTACCCAATACCGAAAATAGCAATATTTGGCACATCAATAATGTGCTAAATACACGAGTTATGGGCTTAATGTTTTGCATACCGAACCACAAATTTATAAGAATTCCCGTAATTCGACATTGCCAAAGTCAATAAATACTAAAAAATCTTAATAAAAGGCAACTTTTTGACTCAATCAGGATACACTATTTAACGATAAATCGTATTTTGGAGCGTCATATTCCCAAATAAACTAGAAAAAAAACTATGTCAAATTCTAACAATCAAAACTCAAGGAGAGACTTTATCAAAAAAAGCTCTCTGGCAGTAGGAAGTTTTTTCATTGTTCCTCGTCATGTTCTCGGCAAAGGATTTATTGCTCCTAGCGACAAGCTGAATATTGCGGCTATTGGGGCAGGCGGCAAGGGGCAGTCTGATATTATCAATGCCTATAACAATGGAGCATCGAATGTAGTGGCGTTGTGCGATGTAGATTGGGCAAGAGCCAAAACCGCTATTGATAAGTTTCCCAAAGCAAAAAAATTCCGTGATTTTAGAGTAATGCTCGACGAAATGCGTTCTGATATAGATGCTGTAACGATTTCTACACCCGACCATTTTCATGCTTATGCCGCTATGGCTTGTATGCAATTGGGCAAGCACGTTTATGTACAAAAGCCTTTGACTCATAATATTGCCGAGGCTCGAATGTTGACCAAAGCCGCTCAAAAGTATAAAGTTGTTACGCAAATGGGTAATCAGGGGTCGTCAAACCCTGCTCAGCAGGTAGCCATCAAATGGTTTGAGGAAGGCAAAATAGGTACTGTCAATACGGTGAATATTTGGACAAACCGCCCTGTTTGGCCTCAGGGTATTCCTGTTCCTACCGATAAACCCCCTTTGATAGACTCAATGTCGCCACAAGATTGGGACGTATGGGTTGGCCCTGCTCAGTGGGTAGACTATCACCCGCTTTATCACCCATTCAAATGGCGTGGCTGGTGGAACTTCGGTACAGGGGCACTGGGCGATATTGGTTGTCATACAATCGATTCGGCCTTCAGAATATTAGGATTAAGTTATCCAACAGAAGTAGAATGTAGCGTAGGAGCAGTATTTATTAAAGACTGGACTCCTGAGTATATTCCAGAAGGCTGTCCTCCATCTTCGCACGTAGAAATTAAGTTTCCAGCTACCAAAAAGAATAAATCTGCCGTAAAAATGATTTGGATGGATGGCGGTATTCGTCCGATGCACCCCGATTTGATACCTGCCAACGAGGCTATCAGTAACGATGGCGGAGCAAATGGTATTATTTTGACAGGAACAAAAGGTATTATGACTATCGGTATGTATGGCAACGACCCAAAAATCTATTTGAATTCTGGTGAAAAAATAGAAATGCCAAAAGCCCAAAACGAAGTGAAGTCGCTACCAGAATATGGTCACCAAATTAGTTGGACAGAAGCTTGCAAAGCTGGTTTTAATAGCAAAGAGCATAAAGGATTAACGTCGTCGTTTGACTATTCTGGGCCATTGACTGAAACCGTTTTGATGGGTAATTTGGCTATCAGGAGTTATATGCTTCGTAAGAAAAACGAAAAAGGAAACTTAGATTTCTATGGCCGTAACAAGTTAATTTGGAATGGCGAATCTATGAAAATCACCAACTTTGACGATGCCAACCAGTTTGTTGGTCGTCAGTACCGTGAAGGTTGGAAAATCATAGAATCATAGAAATTACTACGAAATTTTACTGAAAAGCTATTAAAAGTACATAGAATAAGCCCTTCCAATAACCTTATTGCTATGTACTTTTATTTATTGAATATTTATCGTAATATTGCAATATTAAATTAAACATTATGGGAGCTAGCAAAACAGACCACTTTACCGACCGCCAAAATCAGCTTGCTACATTGGCCAAAGCCATTGGGCATCCTGCTCGTATTGCTATTTTAGATTATCTTATCAAAGTTGATTCATGTATTTGTGGCGATATTGTCAATGAACTACCCCTAGCACAACCTACTGTTTCACAGCACCTTAGAGAGCTAAAAAACGCAGGTCTTATCAAAGGAGAAATCGAAGGCAATGCCATTTGTTATTGTATTGACGAACAAGCCTGGCGAAAATTTCAAGGTATTCTAAATACCTTATTCGATGAATATACCCCCAAAAAACAAAGTTGTTGTTAATCAAATATCATAGAAATGTTTACAGAAATCAAAAAATTTGGCGATAACCTTATCGATTCGTTTGGTACTATTAGTAATGATAGAAAAAAGTTATTACTACAAATTACCGATTATATTCAGCACAAAAAAGACCAAAATTCACCTATTCATTTGGTGTATATTTGTACCCACAACTCAAGAAGAAGCCATTTTGGGCAAGTTTGGGCAGCCGTTGCAGCCTGCTATTATGGCGTACCCAATGTATTTACTTATTCGGGAGGCACAGAGGCTACAGCCTTTAATCATAATGCCATCAATTCTTTGAAAAAAACGGGCTTTGTAATTACCAACAACCAAGCCACAAGTAATCCTATTTATACAGTAGCTTTTGGCGAAGGTAAAAACACCACTTGTTTTTCAAAAGTGTATAACCATACCGCTAATCCTCAAAGTGGGTTTGCAGCCATTATGACTTGTTCGGATGCAGACGAAAACTGCCCCTTTATTTCAGGCGTTGAGCTAAGAATAGGGACAACCTACGACGACCCTAAGGCCTTCGACAATACCGACTTACAAGATGTCAAGTACGATGAACGTTCTCGTCAGATTGCCCTTGAAACATTTTTTGTTTTCTCTCAAATTCAATAAAATTATGGCCGCCAATCGTTGTACTCCTGTTGTGGAGCGGAAAAAATTAAGCTTTTTAGACCGCTACCTTACCCTTTGGATTTTTTTAGCAATAGCCGTAGGCATAAGTCTAAGCTATTTTGTTCCTAGAACAGCTTCAGCAATACATTCCATGTCGAATGGCACAACCAATATTCCATTGGCCATAGGACTTATCTTGATGATGTACCCCCCATTGGCAAAAGTAAAGTACGAAAACATGGGCGAGGTATTTAAAAACACCCAAGTTTTAGGAGTGTCTTTGATATTGAATTGGATAATTGGCCCTATTCTTATGTTTTTATTGGCTATTACTTTTCTAAGCGACTACCCTGAATACATGATTGGTTTAATTTTGATTGGCTTAGCCCGCTGTATTGCGATGGTGGTGGTTTGGAACGAACTAGCTGAAGGTAACCGTGAATATGGAGCTGGACTAATAGCGATGAATAGTATTTTTCAGGTATTACTTTATAGTGTTTATGCTTATGTTTTTATCACGGTACTCCCTCCTATTTTTGGATTAAAGGGGCTTGAAGTAACTATTACGATTGGACAAATTGCCGAAAGTGTGGCTATTTATCTGGGCATTCCTTTTGTGGCGGGGTTTATTAGTAGGTATGTTTTGATAAAAGCAAAAGGAGAAGAGTGGTATCAGCGTCGATATATTCCTGTTATATCGCCCATTACGTTAATCGCCTTGCTTTTTACTATTGTGGTAATGTTCAGTTTGAAAGGGTCCCTAATGGTAAAAATCCCTTTCGATGTAATCAGAATAGCTATTCCTTTAAGTATTTACTTTTTGGTAATGTTTGTGCTAAGTTTTTTTATTGGCAAAGTATTCGGTGCCGATTATTCTACAAGTACGTCAATAGCCTTTACCGCTACAGGCAATAATTTTGAATTGGCTATTGCCGTAGCTATTGGTGTTTTTGGCATCAATAGTGGCGAAGCTTTTGCTGGGGTTATTGGCCCATTGGTAGAAGTACCTGCACTAATTGCTTTGGTTAACTTGGCTTTTTGGTTTAGAAAAAAATATTTCATATCAGCTAGTTAGTATCAAAGTTAATTTTTACGAAGGGATTCTACATCAGTAGCACCAACATTACCATCAAGTAGTAATTATTACATTAGCTAGAGTTCCTAAACCCAAGTTCCCATTTTTGCCAAATCCATAAGACATAACCGAAAGGTTTACTATTCCCATTACTTGGCCATTTGGATTACTGCTTTACAGAAGTCTTTTATGTAATAAGTAATATAGAATTCAAATTTTGGCACAAATACAACGACATCTACAAGATCAAGGCTCATTTTGCGAGTTTCAATGACAATCATCTGAAATATATCATAAGATTCCAACTTTCTGGATGTTGAAGCAGAGCATTCTGTATTTCAATATATAATCTGATCAAAGGAAACACTTGGGTAAGAATTCAGAATAATTAAAAAGAATAGGTTTTAGGACAACTCATATAATTAAGATTGAGCAAGAAAGTATTATACCTGTACCTTGCTTTAGATAGAATCTTTTACATCTTCAATGATTCATTTGCCTTCAAGCCAATACAAAAACTATATCTACAACCCTATTGCAGCTTATTGAAAATACAAGAAAAAATCCCCATTAATATTGCTGATATTAGTTTAGGTAATAGAGATATTATTGTGTGTAATTCATTTATTGAGTATTGTTTGGTATTTTTTTGTTAAAAATTGATATTTATAATAGTATTTTTTGTATTATTTTACTTAAGTAATTGTGTCACCAATACCCGTTGAGTTGTAGATGATGAATAGCTGTCGTAGTCATTTATAAATTTTATTAATTCTAAGATTTTGGCTATCAATTCTTTCCATAACAGTGATTTAGAAATTTGGCAATCCTTCAAAAAAGGAGACAAAAATTCTTTTACTAAAATATACCAGTTATACGCTAAGTCATTACTGAATTATGGCGTAACACTCCGTATCTCTTCAAACTTATCGGTTGTCGAAGACTGTATTCAAGATTTATTTCTGGAACTATGGCAAAGTAGAGAAAACCTCACTGACACAGATTCTATTAAATTTTACCTGTTTCGGGCGTTGAAAAACAAGCTGATGCGAACAGTTAAGTACGACTTTTCTAAAAATACTGATGAAATTGATGAAACATTAGGAGGAGATCTTTTCGAGGCTTCGATCGAGAAAATTTTAATTGAGGAAGAAAGTCAAAAAGAACGATTAGAAAGACTCAAAATAGCATTTGATGGGCTATCGCAGCGTCAGCGTGAAGTCATCAATTTAAAATATTATCACCAATTCTCAAATGCCCAGATTGCAGAAATAATGGAGCTAAATTATGCTTCTGTGGGTAATCTTCTTCAAAAAGCTCTGTTCTCTTTACGTCAATCAATCCATATTTCCATCCATTTTTCCCTAATTATTTTCGCATTATTTATTAGATAAATCATTGATTTATTTTCACTTACCTAATTTATGACAAATTAAGTATAAATTTTTTTCAAAAAAATAGGATATATTTTTGTTATAAATGTCATTCTATAATTGACAGCTATGAACTACTCTCATTACAACACCACAGATTTTGTAAAAGACGATTTTTTTTGTCGTTGGGTACAAAGTCCCGATAAACATACAAATACATTCTGGCAAGATTTCATGCGAAATCATCCAGAAAAAAGAACGGTGATTTTAGAAGCAAAATCACTGGTAAAAACGCTTGGCACTATGCAAGCTACACCTATTGATGAAGAGTTATCGCTCCAAAGAATATGGAGTGGTGTAGAGCAAGAAATCCAAATGTCTGAAAAATCAAGCTATTGGCCAAAGTTTCAGTGGCAGCTAGCAGCATCAGTATTGTTACTGATAGGACTAGGCTATTGGATGAGCTATTATAAGCAAGAGAATAGAAATTTTGATATTCCTCAATTAGCGAATTATAATCTTGAAGAAATAGAGTTTGTTGAAAATCAAAATACTTCAAACCAACCTATGAGTATCAAAATGGGTGATGGTTCGGAAATAGTTCTCCAAAAAAACACACGGATTAAATACCCTAAAGTATTTGAAAAAAGTAAAAGAGAGGTCTATTTGGTTGGTGAAGCTTTTTTTAAAGTTAAAAGAAACCCACAAAAACCATTTATTATTTATACCAAAAAGCTCATAACTCAAGTATTAGGAACAAGCTTTACAATCAAAGCAAACCCTGATACTGAAGAAGAAAGAGTTATTGTAAAAACGGGTAAAGTATCGGTGCTTGCACAAACAGAAGTAAATAGTCGCAACAATAAAGATAACATTACGAGCCCAAATACAGTCATTGTTACTCCAAATCAAGAAGTGGTTTATGAGTTGCCCAAAGCTAAATTAATAAGAAAGATTGTAGAATTGCCTCAAATACTACCAGAATCTACTGGTCATCAATTATTTATATATCATAACGCATCTTTGGCAAATGTGTTTTCAGACTTAGAAAAAGCCTATGGAATCAAAATAGTATACGATGCAAAACTCTATGAAAACTGTACGATTAACGGCAACCTATCGGACGAAACCATGTTTGATAAATTGAATAGTATTACCAAAATCACAGGGCTAAGCTACCAAGTTACGGATGTTCAGGTGATTATATCTGGACAAGGATGTAACTACTAATTATTAACAAATATATTTCTTTAACACTATAAAAAGCCTACTAACAACTATGAGCTAAAAAGTTTCCAATTCTTCCTAAAAAAGAAAAGTCGGCAAATGTTCGCACCATTTACCGACTCCATGCAATTCCCGTTGAAACAATTTTAGGCACTTCTTTCGAGGAAGTGTATGGGAATATTTTTGTCAATTTTCGAGAAAAACAAAAACATTACAATTTATGAAAAAAAATCTATTAACGTTAGCAACGTTACTATCCATTATGAAAATTTCAGCTGGACAGATATTTATTGCGATTATTTTCACAACGCTGTCGTACGCCAGAGATGCTAGCGGACAAGATATGTTACAGAGAAAGATAACTCTGCATATCCAAGAAAAAGGGTTAATCGATGCTCTTTCTGAGTTTGAGAATACCGCAAAAGTAAACTTTTTCTATAGCCCAAATAGTATAGGTGCAAAGCGAAAAATAAGTATTAATGTCAAAAATAAGGAATTAAAAGAGGTGTTACATGAAGTATTTACACCACTTGGTATTAGCTATGAAATTCAAGGAAATAGGATTTTGCTAAAAAAGTCCAATACTCCTCTCTCAAAAAACGAAGAAAAAGTAGAACCCCAAGCTGAATATCAGGAACAAGCCATCACAGGTACTGTTTCAGACGAAAATGGTGTTCCTTTGGTAGGGGTAAATATTACAGTCAAAGGAACGTCTAAGGGTGGTGTAACCAATGACAAAGGACAATTCAGCATCAATGTCCCTAATGGCTCTAGCATTTTGGTATTTTCCTATATAGGATACAAAAAGCAAGAAATCCAAGTAGGTAAAGCAACCGAATTGACTATAAAGCTAGTAGCAGAACAACAAAGCTTAGATGAAGTGGTAGTTGTGGGTTATGGCACTCAAAAGAAAATCAATTTAACTGGTTCTGTTTCAAGTATTTCTGCTAAGGAAATTGCAGACAGACCCATTACACAATCGTCTCAAGCACTAGCAGGTTTAATGACAGGTGTTTCGGTATCGCAAGGTTCTGGACAGCCTGGTAATAACGGTGCAAGTATTACGATTCGTGGTATTGGCTCTTATGGTGCTGGCGGTGGTGCATTGATACTTGTTGACGGATTAGCCACGTCTATTAATGATGTTGACCCCAACAACATCAAGAGTGTTTCGGTATTGAAAGATGCAGCCTCAGCGGCGATGTATGGTAGCCGAGCTGCCAATGGTGTAATCCTCATCGAAACCAAACGAGGAGAAGCTGGCAAAATGAAAATTAGTTATAATAGCTATGCTGGATGGCAAAATGCTACACAACTACCTGATTTTGTGGAATCTGCCGAATATGCTAAGTTAAGGAATGAGGCAAATATCAACGCAGGTGCAGGTATTTCTTATACAGATGCTGACATTGAGAAATTCAGAAATGGCTCAGACTCTGATAATTATCCAAATGTACCTCACTTAAAAAATCTCTTGACTTCTGGAGATGGTTTTCAAAGTAACCATAACCTAAGTTTTATGGGTGGGAATGATAAAACAAGGTACCTTTTTTCTATTGGGTATCTTCAACAAAACGGTATCGTGGCTAAAAATGGCTATTCAAAATACAATATCCTTTTGAATACTGATACCAAAATCAAGGATAACCTTACACTAAAGGTGAATTTGGCTGGCTACACTTCCGAAAACCACTCTCCACGTCAATATGATGGTGGCATGAACAGCATGATAAATTTTGCGGTAAGACAAGGCCCTATTTTTGCAGGTAAAAAATCTGATGGAACTTATGGTTACCAAGATAATTACAGTCCTGAAGCATGGATGTCAAGTCAGTCTTTTTACAAGGGAACAAACAAATACTTTTTGGGAAGCAGTGAAATTGCTTGGGAAGTAATCAAAGGATTAACCTTGAGCGGAAAAGTTGGATATAATTTCTGGAGCTATTACAACAAAGATTATGCTTCAGAATTTGTGTTTAATGCAAACAAAACGGTTGGCCCAAATAATCTAACCGTATCATCTGGGCAAGGACAGCAATTAACCATGCAGTCATTGGCAACCTATTCCAAACAAATAGACCAACACTCGTTTACGATACTCGGTGGTGTTTCTCAGGAGCAATATGATGATTGGGGAATGTCGGCTTTTCGTAAAGATTTCCCTACGAATACACTCTATGAAATCAATGGCGGCTCTGCCACAGGGATGAGTAACTCGGGTTCTGCTTCGGCATGGTCGATGCGTTCGTTTTTTAGTAGAGTAAACTACTCGTATAACAACCGATACTTGTTTGAGGCCAATATACGCTCGGATGCAACTTCTCGCTTTCCTGCAAAAGGTAGATGGGGGTATTTCCCTTCGTTCTCAGCAGGATGGATTCTTTCAGAAGAAGATTTCTTGAAGAATGTTTCTTGGGTTAATACCTTAAAAGTAAGAGCAAGCTGGGGAAAATTGGGTAACCAAAATGTAGGAACATATCCTTATCAGAACATCGTTTCGCTTGGACAAAACTATTCTCTAGGTGGCGTTTTGGTTTCTGGAGCAGCTACTACAAGACTTAGTAACGCTGATATTACTTGGGAAACCACCACTACAACCGATATTGGTATAGATGCCAGTTTGTGGAAAGGAAAATTAGATTTTACCTTGGGTGTGTTCAAAAAACAAACTTCTGGCGTGCTTTATAGCGTAGCAAGCTCTGCCACTTTGGGTCTTAGTACTTCTCCTGTAAACATTGGAGGCGTAGAAAACACGGGCTTTGAAGCGAGCTTAAACTATCATGCCAACATCGGGAAGGTTAAAATCGGAGTATCGCCAAACTTTACGGTGGTCAACAACAAGGTAACTGAGCTCGCCAATGGGCTTCAGCAAAATATTAGTGCCAATTTGTTTGTAGGACAGTCGTTAGGCGTTACTTATGGCTATGTTGCAGATGGCTTATTTAAAGATGCCGATGATGTAGCTAAGTATCCTCAACAACCTTATTCTGCACAACCTGGCTTTATCAGATTCAAAGATATAAGTGGCCCTAATGGTGTACCAGATGGTAAAGTAGACGCTACTTATGATAGAACATTTATCGGAAATACTGTACCGAAATACAACTTTGGTTTAACACTTACCGCAAACTACAAAGGATTTGATTTCTTAATGTTAGTGCAAGGACTTGCAGGATGGCAAAAACAAATGAATAACTATCAGGCATTTGCCTTCTTCAACGGAGGACAAATCCAAAGATGGCAAGTAGAAAACCGTTGGACAACTGAAAACCCCAATCCAAATGCACTTTATCCAAAACTAACAAGTCTCAACGAAGGAAGTGGTATTGTTCAAGCCTCAACATTTTGGAATAGAGATGCCAGTTTTGCTAGATTAAAGAGCTTACAGGTAGGCTATACATTTAGTAATGAGTTGATGAATAAAATGAAGATTGATAGACTGAGAGTGTACTTTAGTGGTCAAAACCTCCTTTCTATTAATTCATATTATCAAGGATGGGACCCCGAAATGGCACAAAATGGCGGATTTTATCCCCTTACAAGTGTTTATACTTTTGGTGTAAATGTATCATTCTAAACTATACTGACATATTTTACTAAACGATTGAAAGACATGAAATTCAAAAATATATATTCAAAACTACCATCTTTCAAAATAGGCTTACTGTTTGTACTATACTGTTCGATGGTAGCTTGTAAAAGTGATTACTTTGATAAACAACCCCTCGACTCCATTTCAGACGGTACTTTCTGGAAAACAGAAAAAGATGCAAATTTAGCCCTAATTGGATGTTATAATATCGGAGCAGGCTGGTCTGGCGAGGATTTTTGGAATGCCAGAGCTGTATTTTATCTTGACTTAATGGCAGGACTGGGTTCTGAGAAAGAGCTAATTCCCGACCATGTTACCGATGGCACACTCAATGCCTCTTATTGGGTAACGAATAGCTATTGGAATAATACTTACAATAAGATTGCCAAATGCAATAACTTCCTAGACCATATTGATGCTATTCAGATGGATCAAACCAAGAAGAATATCTTAAAATCTGAAATTCGTACTTTAAGGGCTTATTGTTTGTTCAACCTTGCTCTATACTTTGGGGATGTGCCTTTGCCCAAAAAGCTATTAACCTTAGATGAGGCAAACTCTATTACGAGAACGCCTAAGGCAGAGGTTTGGACTTTTGTAGAAAACGAACTAAAAGAAAGTGCTGCCTTATTACCTGCTACTCGTCCAAGTAGTGAAATGGGACGTATTACAGCAGGAGCGGCTTTGGCTATTTTGGGTAGAGTACAAATGGCAGAAAAAAAATGGAGCGATGCCGCTACAACCTACAAAAAAATCATTGATAGCGGTGTTTATTCAATCGAACAAGGAGGTTTTAAAAAGTTATTTATTCAAACAGGAGAAAATAGCAATGAAATCATTCTTGCCTCACAATACCACGAGGATACCTACAGCCATGTGTTTTTGCAATATCTTTATCCTGAAACTTACGGTGGATGGCATCAGTTTTCGCCTTACAACGAGTTGGTACAGTCGTATGAGTGTACCGATGGAAAAACGGTAGAAGAGTCTCCTTTATACAATTCAAATAACCCTTATAACAATCGTGACCCAAGGCTAGACCAAACAATCATGATTTCTGATCGTGCAGTATTCAAAGGAGTACAATATATCTCAAGACCCGAATCAAATTCTCCTGATAGAATGAGTCGATATAATTGGAGTGGCTATTGCGTCAACAAGTTTATGGATTCAACCTTTTCTGGAAACCTCATGAACTATGGTGGAAACTTTACCTTGATTCGTTATGCTGAAGTACTTCTAAGCTATCTTGAAGCAAAAGTGGAAGCTGGCGATGCCATTAATCAAGCGTTATTGGATGAAACTATCAATAAAGTTAGAGGTAGAGCGTCTGTGAATATGCCCCCTGTAAGGGTAACTGATGCTGCACCTTTGAGAACAATCTTTAGAAGAGAACGCAAAGTAGAATTGGCATTTGAAGGAATACATTATTATGATATTCTGAGATGGGGCACTGCCGCAACCGAACTGAATCGACAGTTTACAGGTATGAAGCTCACCAACTCGCCATCTACCTATAAAGACTACCCTGTTGATAATCAAGGATTCTTGCTTTATCAAAAAAGAGCCTTTGTTGCTGGACGAAATGAATTATGGCCAATTCCTCAGTCGGAAAGAGATATTAATAAAAACCTTACACAAAACCCTGGATATTAGTATTAGTGCTGAATTATGAGTTGTGAGTTAGGGCTGTACGAAAGATATTATTTTATTCAAAAGCGTTCTAATTATTAGCATTTTTGCGGTAGTAGCAACCCTTGCGGTTGCCACATTCAGCATGGCAACCACAAGGGTTGCTACTACTGGAATTTTATTCTGAAGACAAGATTAATCTTTCATACAGAACTAGTTATGAGTTGTGAATTAAACATACAAAATACTGATTATCAGAATATTAAATTTGATTAATTCCTTCTAGGTTATAAGTTTTAGGTCAAAAAGCTTCATTGAATTCATGGGGAATATTTTTACCGAAAGCCCATTGCCGAAAGCCAAAAAATTAAATCTAATGAACTGGAGGCGTAAAGTATTGATAATTAAAATTTTTCACATTCACAATTCAGCACTGATACTTATATTATTCATTAAAATCATATCCCTAAAACGCCTTAGCGAATGAAAATGCGTTTTTCATTCGCTAGGTTTTTTTAATTAAATGCTCTATTGAGCTACAAACAT
The DNA here is from genome assembly GCF_000427405.1 of Flectobacillus major DSM 103. Lineage (NCBI taxonomy): Bacteria > Pseudomonadati > Bacteroidota > Cytophagia > Cytophagales > Flectobacillaceae > Flectobacillus > Flectobacillus major. The sequence continues at coordinate 127,159 of NZ_ATXY01000005.1, read as the reverse complement.
GAAAAAAATATTTGTCCTACTTGTTCCCTTCATACTGCCTGTTTGTATGTATGCACAGGAAAAAAATCCATTTCCAACGATCTCGAAGCCAAGACCCATCGATAGTGAAACCGTAGGAGATTGGAAAACATTTCCAGAAATGAAATTAAATATTCCCATCGCAAAAGGGCCTTTTGAACCCACATGGGAATCTATTGAAAAAAACTATCCCGGTACTCCTAAGTGGCTTCGTGATGCCAAGTTTGGGATTTGGGTTCACTTTGGCCCGCAATCGGCAGGAGAAAGCGGCGACTGGTATGCCCGTAATTTGTACAAATCAGAGAAAAAGGCTTATACCAATCATTTAAAAAAGTATGGACACCCATCAGAGGTTGGCTATAAAGAAGTTTTGCGTGACTGGAATCCCGTCAAGCTTAATCCATCAAAGCTCACTAAAATATACAGAGATGCTGGTGCAAAATATCTGATGATTCAAGGCGTGCATCATGATAATTATGATTTATGGAAGTCAAAATATCAGCCTTGGAATTCAGTCAATATTGGCCCTAAAAGAGATTTAATTGGAGAATGGGCAAAAGCTTGTAGAACTGATGGAATGCGATTTGGTGTTACCTTTCACCATGAATATACTTGGTGGTGGTGGCAAACAGCCTTTGGAAGCGATAAAGAAGGAGACAAAAAGGGAATTCCTTACGACGGACACCTCACCCTTGCCGATGGTAAAGGAAAATGGTGGGAAGGCTATGACCCTCGGATGCTTTATGGTATCGACCTCAGAGAATATAAAGGAGTAGAACAAAATGCTCATACCGACTGGTCGCCATCTCCAGCGGGTATTTTTTCAAACCATCTTGATTATGCCAGATGGTACACCACCAATTGGGCTTTGCGAATGATGGATGTTGTAGAACATTACGACCCAGATTTTATTTATACTGATGGTACTGTACAAGGCCCATTTACAGGAAATGGCACAGGAACAGGGATAAAAGCCGATGCTATGCAACATGTAATTGCTGATTTTTACAACCGTACACTCCAAAGAAGAGGTAGCGTAAATACTTTCAGTATTGTAAAATTCCGTAATAATACCAATGGTACAGTGAATACTGAAGAGTTTGGCGTTCCTGAAAAAATCAATACCGCTCAACCTTGGATTGCCGAAGCACCAGTTGGAGACTGGTTTTATGCCCCAGGTTTTACTTATGATTCAGGAATGATGATTAGATATGTAATCGAAGCCATTGCACGTGACGGTAATGCGGCTCTTTGTATCTCTATTTTACCCGATGGTTCTTTGGACGAAGGCAGTTTGAAAATGCTAAAAGAAGTAGGTATCTGGATGCGTAGAAATGGGGCTGCTGTGTATGGTAGCAAGGCTTGGAGTATTCCTGGAGAAGGAGAAATCATCAATAATAAGTTGAAAATGTTACCAGGGGGTGGCTTAACGAAAAGGCACGCCGAGTTTAAATTCAATGAAACAGACTTCAGATTTACGGTTGGGAAAGACAATTCACTTTATGCTTTTTGTATGACAGTGCCTGCTCCAAATACCACTATTAAAATAAAATCTTTGGGTACAAATACAGGGAATTATTCTCAAAGTATCAAGAAGGTTTCTTTGCTTGGTTACAAAGGAAAACTCCATTGGAAACAAGAAGCTGACGGCTTAACCATTACCTGTCCTTCAACGATGCCTTACGAAACATCTGTAGTCTTTAAAGTAGAGCAACGTTGAGCATAAAAGGCTTTCCTATACTACAGATAGATTGGTAATTAAGTTATTTCTTTTACTCAAAAAACTGAATCAATATTTGAACTTCTTTATCTGGATTTACGGGATTTTAGGATTGATAGGAAACATAATCAAGCTATAATCCTAAAAATTCTTTAATCCCATAAATCCAGCCATAGATAATTAATTATTTCGTAAAGCAAACCACAATACAAAAATCATGGAAACGAGTAACAATAAAAGTAGCAGCAATGCCCCAATAGACCTGCTACTGGATTTATGAAGATGTTTTTTGTTTTTCATAACGATTTTTATATTGTGCTATGCGTTCTCGTAAAGGGTTTCCAATTTTTTCTAAACCCGTGATGGTTACTTGTATATTGACCAATGTGAAAATAATGAGCAATATTACCGCAACAATACTAATAGATATAATGAGTGTCAACATGGTATGTCAAGGTTATTGTTTGAGAATATAGGCCGAAACATCTTTTATTTCTTGTTCTGAAAGACCCAATGCTGGCATTTGAGGATAATCGGGGCGTTTTTTGCCTGGTTTTTGAATCCAATCGTGCAAACCTTTTTCATTGCCTTTATAAATACTTACCATTTCATGTACAGAAGGCCCTACAATTTTGGTATCTATCGCATGGCAAGCACTACATTTTGTTGTAAAAACGGCTTCGCCAGTAGCCGCAACAACAGTTTTTTTGTCAGGGTTGTTGGCTTCGGCAGTAGCCTTTGCCACTTCTTTTTGAAAATCAGCCGTTTTCTGAGCCATTAATTTTTGATGAGGCTCTAATGCTGTAGCACGGTAAATATGCCTTCCCGAGCCCATAAATACTACCGTTACGGTAAGCATCAAAGCCACTTTCCAGAAATTTTTGTCAATCTCTTCGACTTTGCCTGTAATACCCTTCCACATCCAATAAAGGGCAGGTAGGGCAAAGGCTGCTCCTATCAGAATAGTAAAAACCAAATGCCAGCTCATGCCTTTGGTGGGCAAGGTTAATAATACAACTGGCCCAATCAAAAACTGAATGACAGAGGCCACAAAAGTTAATGAATAGGCTTTTTTACGAATCTCGTAACGGGTCAATACGCGAAAAGTCTGTTCAAACTCGTAGTTTTTTCGACCAAAATACCAAAAAACAAATAGCCCTGTAATACCTAATGAAGCAAAAATAAAATGCAAGTACCGTGGAAATACATTGGGCAAAAGCAATGCTTCAACAAACCCATGAATGGTATTCCATTTTTCTGGAAACAACATGAGGTTGATATTGGTAAGGAAAATAAACGGAATAAATAAAAAAACCAGTACAGCAATAGCCATAATGCTGATATGCAATGGTTTATTATTCTCTAGGATTTCCCACGAATATTTATGTGCATAAGTCAGTAAAAAAGCCACCGTCACCAAAGGAATAATGGCAATCCAGAACAACCCAGTAAGGGCGTTGGCCGAATAAAAATAAACCGTATAAAGTGTATTGATAGTAAGCAATGGAGCAACACCCAATACCACAGCCAAGCTTTTGTTGACGGTGATTGTCTGGGCAATTTCATGTGCTAAAATATCATAGTCAGGCTCTTTTCGGCCTTTTATTTCGCTCCAAAGGGTCAAAATACTACCCCCAACCATCAAATTAACAAAAATAAGATGGCACAAAAACGAAAAAACCAATAGTATCACCAAAAGCCAGTGGGGCAAAGGTAATGCCAAAGGCAAGTCTCTAGGAATGGGCGTTTGCAATAAAATATGTTGTAATATCATGATAATATTCTTAGATTAAAATTGAACATCCTATTGTAACAAACTAACAATAAGCTTTTTAAATAATTATTGAACACTGGCAATACCTCTTTCTTGTACCCCTTCCGACGGTACACGTTGGGCTTGTATATGCTTGATGTATTCTACCAAAGCCCCTAGTTCTTTTTCATTACCAGGAAAAGGAGGCATAAAATAGCGAGCGTTTTCGATATGGGCAATGTAGTTTTTCATCAAGTCGGGGTTGAGTGGTTCACCGTTTTTGATGCTATACATATTTTCAAATTTTTCTACGACCGAGTTTATACCATTGGTAGTATGACACCGACTACAAGCCAATAAAAAAACTTGTTCGCCTGCCACCAGTTTGTTGGCTTCTGTAACTTCTTTTACAGGCGAAAAAACAGCATGTGCCAATAGGCCATCTCGTTTATACAAAGGATAATCCTCTTTTCGTAAAGTATTGGAATACATATAATTACCTATCACGTAAGGCTTTCTGATAAACTCCCGAATACGCTCAAAAATACCAGCAAAGCCCAGCATTCCTATTACTGGAACAATATACAATACCTTGGGAAGCTTAATTTGGGGCTTGAAATAAGTAAACCCTGCTACAATGAGTACCGAGCCCAAAGCTCCCCAAATAAATTTTACCAAGAGGTCATACCACAACTGGAAGTCCATTGTACCCACAGCTACAGGCAAGTTACCTATCATCAAATGCGGTATACGGCTATGATACCAAAAAGCCGCCACCGCCGTAAATGGTGTAGCTATTAACATCCATTTGGCTATAGCCCGGCTTGCATCTTGTCGGATTTCGGTGTCCTTTTTGGTAAAAAGTAAACATAAAAATAAGGCAATAGAGCCGCCCATTAGTGCTGCCAGAGGTGTTCGGAAGGCTAATTGTGGTAAGTAAATAGGGTTTGTAAAACCCGATACAAACGTTTTGTTTTCGACCCAACTACCAGTATCCATCATAAACCCCAGAATAGATACAATAATCGACATAGTAACCCATGAAAAAATACTAAGCGATGCCCCCAATTTGATATGTTTAGCTTTGGCCTTGATACTTTTCAGGGATTTTTTCCAAGACAAATAATAAATCAGAATCAAGACAACCTCCGTAACAAAAACCATCCATTCAACAAACCAAGCTCCATAAAAAACCCGAATAAGCGACCCAATAGAAGCAGGGTTTACCAATGACGACGCAAACCAAATACCCACACCCGTCATTGCTCCGATGGTAGTAGTAATAATAAAGGCTACTGTCATAAGATGATACGCTAGCTTGTCCCAACTAGTATTGGTAATTTCGCTTTGACCACCTTTTTTGTAACCAATGTATTCGAGCCATGTAACCAACGGAATAAAACCTACTGCCAAGCCGTGGTTAATCAGCACGTGTAAAACAGCGATAATGGCAATCAATAGCCTATCGCCCATAAAATCTAAATGAAATATGGGAAAATCCATGATGAATCTTTTGTTTAAAAACCCTATAAATTGTAGTTAAAATCAATAATAAGGCACACCGATTGGGGTTGTCATCGTAGCAGATACAACAGCTTAGAAGGGTACAGCACAATGCCATTGAGGCAATATATTTCGAGCTATCAAGCCAAAGGCTTATAGATGAGTACTGTACACAAAATAATGACCAAGAATGTGCCTAAGAAAAATACGATTGCCTTTGTGGCGGGTGAGGGATTTTTTGCTTATGAAGCCGATGATAAAAATTGATATAACTAAATAAAGATTGATGTTCTAGTTCGTCAAAATGGCAAGAAGGTATTTCGATACCGATTTTTTCTACAAAAAGATTGAACGTTACAACAATATTACTGCTAGAGCTTGGTTTTTCTGGCGTATTATTTTCTACCGAAAGGTTCAGGATTGTCTTTACTTTTTGCTTCCAAACTTGATGCGTTGACACAATCTCCGTTTCGGCTTTTAACAATCCTTGGCTAAACTCGTCATGAGCCGATATTGACAACGCCAAAAGGTGAATGATTAATCCTTGGGCGGCCATAATACATACAATAGCCACCAAAACGGCATTGCGTGCTTGACGAGCCTTTTGGGGATTGAGCTTACCGATATGATATTGGAGTCCAAACATAAAATAAATCAATGTGGCAAAGATACCTTACAAATAACAATTATTACTATTATGGTTAGTCAAAAATGAATAGACTATAGTATAGGCCGACAAAATATGCCAACGATAAACTCCTTCTTGTACCGATTTTTCTATTTTGTATCAGTACTGTCTACAAGCTTAATCAATATTATGGGGTATCGCTACAACAGAATTATTGGTTTATTATTTGCACAATACTTGTTTTGAATGCCCCACAAACACATACGTATAGTTATCATAGTTAGTACGCTTTAGTGTCATGACATTGAGATTAATAAGAAAACGGGATTATTTATTTGGGGTGTCAAATAAACTACAGATACGGCGATTTGAGCCTAAAAATTGATTATCATTGCACAGATTATTCATCTAAAAAATATAGTAATAGACCCAATCCTAAAAATTCAAAATACCATAAGCACTTATTATTTATAAATAAAATTATACCTTTGCCATTGGATACTCGCCTACTTTCAATATACAATTTACCATCCCTAATTTATATTTCCATGAAACCCAAAGGAGAGAATACCCCCGTCTATAAAATGGCTGATTTATTTATAGACCCTGTATTTGAAGGGTATAATACTGAAGATTTCAGCATCAATATCAATTGCCCTATTATAGAGCACGAAATATATAAGAAACATTTTCGTACCGACTGCTTCCTTATATTTGTAGTATTACAGGGTGAGCTAACCCTCAATATTAATTTACAAGAATATAGAATCGAGAAAAATGATATAGTTGTTACGACTCCCAACGATCTAAAACGGTCTAATTATAACAATAATACCCAAGTATTAATATCAGGTATAGCTTTTACGGCAAATTTTATGACCAAAGCAATCGATATGGTAAAAAACCTCCCTGAGGTATTTAGCTATTTATCGTATCAGCTCACACCGCATTGGAGTCTTGATACCAAAGATGCCAATACCGTCAAAAAACTAATGCTTCAGATTTCAGAGCGTTATACCACCCTAAACGAACATCCTTTTGGCAAAGAATTATTCTATTCTACCTTTAATATTTTTATGTATGAATTGGCAGGATTTGCCAAAAAATACTCCAATTTTAAAAACCCCAATTTGTCGAGAAAAGAAAATTTAGTCATGAATTTTGTAACGCTATTACAAAAACAAGCCAAATTTCAGCGAAATGTACAGGCTTACGCGTCTCAATTACATATTACACCCAAATACCTTACCGAAACGGTCAAAGAAATATCAGGAAAAAGTGCTGGTGAAATTATCGACGATTTTGTGATTCAAGAAGCCAAATTATTGCTGAGCGACTCCAACCTGAGTATTGCCCAGATTGCCGAAGAGCTTCGTTTTAGTGACCAATCATTCTTTGGAAAGTTTTTTAAGAGACACACAGGGATTTCTCCAAAAGAATATCGTAAATTATAATGACCTACAACTACATTTTTGGCTCTTTTTTCGGATTATTTTTAGTATAAAAGACTACAGCCGACTTTTTGACCAATCTTGCCGAATTCTCGACCTTTTTAAAAGCTACTTGGTATATCATCTTTGCAATGTCAAGTTCAAGTATCTTTTAAACACGAAAATCCCTATGATAAAGTCAAGTCTAGTACAGGCTTTCCCCCTGCTAGTGACCGCCCTGATGTTGTCGGCCTGTGATAACAAACCAACCGAAACGCAAGATAAACCTCAACCCGTTAAAGTAACTACCCAGCAGGTACAACAAATCAATAGCCTCCAAAAGCTAACATATTCGGCTACTATTGAGCCCGATATTACTACCAAAATAGGCTTTGCGGTTTCGGGAGTTATCAATAATGTAACGGTAAAAGAAGGTCAGTTTGTAACACAAGGCCAGCTTTTGGCCAGTATAGATGCCACCGAATATGAGAATGCTTTGATTATTGCCAATGCAGGCCTCGAACAAGCCGAAGATATGTATCAAAGGCTCAACGAACTTTATCAAAAAGGTAGCCTTCCAGCCAAAGATTATATCGATATTAAAACAAAATTGGCTCAGGCAAAAGCTAGCAAAAGTATTAATAACAAGCACATTGCCGATAGCAAATTGTACTCGCCAATGTCGGGTATTATTACCGAAAAACTCATAGAACGTGGTAGTATGGCAGCACCAGGAATACCAGCATTTACGATTATCAAAACCGACAAGGTATATGCCAAAATTACAGTACCAGAAAATGAAATTGGCAATTTTAAAAAGGGAATGCTCACAACTGTGTTTATTCCTACCCTCAACGACTCGGTACGAGGTGTAATTTCTATCATCAATCCTCAGGCAGATGCCGCTTCTAAAACCTATTCTGCTAAAATTCAATTGAATAACCCTAGCCAAAACCTATTGCCAGGGATGATTGCCAATGTCGAAATCAATCCTAATAAGTACGTTCCCGTACTAACTATTCCAGCTACAGCGGTGGTCAGAGATGCCGACGACCTTACTTATGTATTTGTTATAAACGCCGACAAAAAGGCCATCAAAAAACGTATCGTAGTAAGCAGCCTTATTGGCAATAAAGAAGCAATTGTAAAAGATGGGCTAGATAAAAGTGACCTAATTGTTGTTGAAGGGCAAACCCAGCTCAGAGACGGAGCTTTAGTAAACTTTTAAAATAAAACGTTGGTGTCAGTTTTTAGCAAAAAAATACAATGGAAAAGCGAAAGATAAATTTTATTGAAGCTGCAATGAGGTACAAGGAAGTAACGATTGTTATCACCTGCCTGTTATTGATATTCGGCTATTATTCTCTTCGGAATATGCCTCGTGCCGAAGACCCCAAAATAGATACGCCCGTAGCCATGGTGTATGCTTTTTACCCTGGGGCCAACGAGGTACAAATGGAAAAACAAGTAACCAATAAAATTGAACAATATTTGTTTTCTTTTGAAGAAGTTAATAAACAAAAAACCAAATCACAAACCCGAGATGGACAGGTTTTTATTACCATCGAACTCCATACTCGTATAAAAGATAGAAAGAAGTTTTGGGCAACATTACAACACGGCCTCAACACTACCCTAAGGTCAAATATTCCATCGGGAGTAATTGGGCCAGTAGTTAATAGCAACTTTGGTGATGTAACCGCTCAAATCATTGCCGTATCTTCTGCTACAAGAAGTTATGCCGAACTAGAACAGTACCTCGACAAAATGGAAGATGCCCTCAAAACCATTCCTGAGGTATCTAAAATCAATAGGTCGGGCGGACAAAAGCAACAAATTTATGTTACGGTAGACGACCAAAAAATGCAGCAATATGGCTTTGATCTAGGCACTATCGTAAAAACCTTGCAGGCACAAAACATTACAGGGTATTCGGGCGAGCTAACTATCAGCAAAAATACCATTCCTGTTTTTACCAATAGTCAGTTCAAAACACAAGCCGATATTGCTAATCAAGTGATTTATACCACGCCCGATGGCGTTGTAGTACGGCTCAAGGATGTCGCTAATATAGAAAGACGTTATGAAGAAGAGTCGTCTTATATCCGTATTGGAAACGATAAAGTAATGTTGATTTCAACAGAAATGCAGCCAGGAAACAATATTGTGGCTTTTGGAGATAAAGTAGACGAAAAACTCCAAGAACTCCAAAAAACCTTTCCTGAAGACATCAAAATCGAAACCATTGTTAATCAGCCCCAAGTAGTAGAAGAAAGTATCAGCCATTTTATGGTCGAGTTTGGTATGGCTATAGCCTCGGTAATTATTGTTGTAATGTTGCTATTACCATTTAGAATGGCCGCCGTATCGTCGATTGCAGCACCTATTGCTATTCTGATTACTTTTGGTTTGATGAATATCATTGGGGTCGAATTACATCAGGTTTCGCTTGCTGCCCTTATTATTGTGCTTGGGATGGTCGTCGACAATGCCATTGTTGTGGTAGATAATTATATCGAAAAACTCGATGAAGGCATTAGCCCTTGGACAGGTGCTTGGCAGGCTGCCACACAGCTTACGTTGCCTATATTTACGGCTACCCTAGCCATTATATTTGCTTTTGCACCACTGGCATTTTTTATGAATGGTATTGCCAAAGACTTTATGGCTTCGCTACCAATTACTGTAGCAGTAGCACTGATCACATCCATGCTAGTAGCCTTATTTTTAACACCTTACACGTGTTATGTATTTATCAAAAAAGGCTTGAAGCACAAGGTTTCTGACCGACCGCCCAAAAAATCACTGCTCGATAGGCTACAAAATGTATTCAATATAACCGTTGAGCTTTGTTTTCGCTGGCCCAAAACTACCATGCTAGGGGCTGCGTTAGCGGTTTTATTGGCCTTTTTTATTGGTGGAAAAGTAGACCAAGAGTTTTTTCCAACCAGCGAACGAAACCAATTTAATATTGAAGTTTGGATGCCCGATGGGTCGTCTCTTTCCGAAACCGACAATGCCGTTAGGCGTGTAGAAGAAATCCTAAAAAAAGACAAACGTGTCGTAAGTGTCGCAAGTTTTATCGGAACAAGCTCACCTCGTTTCCAAACTTCGTATGCTCCCGAAATACCACGTAAAAATTTCGCCCAGCTTTTTATTACCACTACCAGTAATCAGGCTACCGACGATATTGTTCATCAATACCGTCCTAAGTTTGAAGGGTTTGTCAAAGATGGCTATGTAAGGTTTCGGCAATTAAGCTTTCAGGAAGGCTCTCCTATTGCTGTAAAAGTAATTGGTAATAATATCAACGACCAAAAACGTGTAGCCGAACAAATAGAACACATTTTGAAAGAAGCCAAAGGCACAAACTGGGTGCGTTCTGATTATGAAAATGATTATTTGGGTATTAGTCTCAATATAAAAGAAGACGTTGCGGCTCGTTTGGGTGTTCCTAATCAAGTAATTACCCAAACCCTAGGAGCTGGGCTAAAAGGTTATGCCGTATCTCAGCTATGGGAAGGCGACAAGCCTGTAGATATATTCCTCCGACTCGATGCCAACAACCGCAAAGATATAAATACCCTTGGCAATATCCATTTGGGTACTATGTATGGTGGAAAAGTACCCTTAAACGAAGTAGCCGAACTTACTCCTTCGTGGCACACAGGTGTAATTGCTCACCGCAATGGTATCCGAACGCTTACGGTTTTATCAGAAGCCCAAAACGGTATTCGAGCATCCAATATTTTAAAAGAGGTTCAGCCCAAAATTGAAAAGCTTAATTTGCCCGAAGGCATTAGTATTCAGTACGGTGGCGACTATGAATCAAATGCCGAAAATACCCCTGGTATGCTCACAGCCTTGGGTGTAAGTTTAATTTTGATTTTTGTTACACTATTATTTCAGTTCAAAAGCTTCGGAAAAACCCTTATTATTTTGGCCACTTTTCCACTAAGCTTACTGGGGGCTTTCTTGGGGCTGTATGTTACCAACAACCCTATCGGTATGACAGCCTTTATGGGAGTAATTAGTCTTATTGGTATTGTAGTACGAAACGGCATTATCCTTGTCGACTACGCCGACGAGCTTGTCCTCGAACACGGCTATACCATCAAAGCGGCTGCCCTAGCTTCGGCCAAACGCCGAATGCGACCTATATTTCTTACATCGGCCGCCGCCGCCGTGGGGGTTGTGCCAATGATTGTAGGCAAGTCGCCACTCTGGGCTCCTCTTGGCAGTGTATTGGCGTTTGGTCTTATTATTTCTATGGTACTTACCTTATTTGTTATTCCTGTTCTGTATTACAAATTTGTAAAACCTGAGCCAGAACCCCAAGATTTGGCCGATGCTACCGTAGAAATCCAATATAAGCCAGAGCATCACTAAACAACAACACGAGTACAATACAGGTAATTGGGGGCATTGTAGAGAGCGAAATATTGATGAGGAGTCAACAACCTTGGTTAGTTGAGAATGCCCCCTCATATACCTACCAACAATAGCATTTGATAAAAACAAAAAGCAATAAGATGAATCTTATCAAGTATTGTAAAGCATTAGCCATAGTGGTAATAGCAGGATGGGCTTTACCCTGTGATGCCCAAACCACTACATTTTCTCTTCAAAATTGCCGAGAAATGGCCCTCACTCAGAACAAGAAAGTGAAGGCAGCACAATCGCAAATATCGGCAGCTAGAATGGCTAGCGAAGCCACCCAACTCAACGACCACCCATCGTTTGATGCCTCTATTTTGGGGCTTCACGTTGGCAGTCCACTTAGTAAATTACTACCAGTGGCCTCTCTCAATGGCTCTGTGTCGGCTACTCAGCCTATCTATGCAGGGGGCAAAATAAAACTCGGTAAAGATGCCTCTTCCAAAGCTGTAGAAATATCGGAAGGCCAAAAGGTAATGACCGAAGTAGACGTACTATTGGCAGTAGAAAGTGCCTACTGGCAAATTGTACAAGTAAAAGAAAAGGTTATTCTGGCCAACAAATACAAAGAAATGCTTCTGCAGCTTCGTACCGAACTAAAGAATGCTGTCGACGCAGGCCTTACCTATAAAAACGACTTGCTGAGGGTTGAAGTAAACCTCAACGAAGCCGAGCTAAATATTGCCAAAGCCAACGACGGTTTGGTATTGGCTAAATTTAACCTTGCTCAAATTATTGGCCAGCCCAACAATACCAACTTTAATATCGACGATTCGGTGGCAGGAAGTTTTAATGAAATAGCCGCTCAGCCACTCGACGGAATTGCCGAAAATCGCCCTGAAATTAATGTACTCAAAAAAGCAATCGCTATCGAGCAAATCCAAACACAATTAATACAAGCCGATATGAAACCTCAAGTTGGGTTATATCTGTCAGCCATGAGTGCTGTAGGAAAAAACGCCAATTTTACTGATGGAGGTAGCACATTACTTTCGTATTTTGGTTTATTCAATATTTCGATTCCTATTTTTGACTGGGGCAAAAATGCCAAAAAAGTAAAAGAACAAGAATTAAAAATACAAGCCAAACAATGGGAACTAGAAGAATCAAAAGAGTTAATCAATCTTCAGGTACAAAGTGCATGGCTACAGCTTAATCAATCTGTCAAAAAAATTGATTTGTCGGCCTATTCTATTAAACAAGCCGAAGAAAACCTTCGATTGGCCAACGACCGCTACAAAGCAGGAACTATTACAGGCAAAGACGTACTAGAGGCTCAGGTAATTTGGCAACAAGCCTATTCCAACAATATCGACGCAAAAGTAGAATACAAAATAAATATAGCAAACTATAAGAAAGCTATCGGCGAATTAAGATAAATGAAACCTAAACAAATCCATATTATCGAAACAGCAATAACCCTATTTGGCCAACAAGGCATTAGGGCTGTTACTATGGATGATATTACAGCCGAATGTGGGATTTCTAAAAAAACATTGTATCAATATTTTACCAATAAGAGTACACTCATCGAGTACGTAGTCAAGCATTTCGTAGGTAGCATTGAGCAACATATTAGGATTTGGCCCAATATTTCGCCTAATGCTATTTCCGAAATACGCTACTATTTCCAGTATACCGAAGCTCATTTATCGCTCATTACACCTAGGTTTATGAGCGATATACAACAATATTATAACACAGCATACCGTATTCTATTACAATATACCAACGAAAAATTACTTCCTTTTTTGGCAAGAAATATCGCTAGAGGGCAACACGAAAACCTGTATCGGATGGATATAGATGCCCATTTTATCGCAAAGCTGTATGGGTGGTTTATTCAAAAAATTTCTAGCGATATTTCGTTACAAATAGCAAAGGAACATCATAAATTTATTACTTGTGTCAATGAACTGTTTTTGTGTTCTATTCTTAATGGAAATGGGCGGAAAATGGCATTAAATAAAGAAAGCTCATCGCCCATTATTAAATAGGCATTCCATAACTGGAAAATTGAAAAACATCTGCTCGTTATTATATTTGGGAAATTATCATGTTCTTTATCTCTCTTTCGCCTAGTTACTAAAATACAATATTTATATTATGCTTCACAAAATAGAGATTGTATGAAAAATACAATATTAAAAATATCAGAGAATCGATTGATGCAAGCCATGCCTCAAATGAATCTTTCTTTTGGGCCATTTATCAAGTACCTTGAAAAGTTTACTACCGAAGAGTCGTCTTATAAGGCATCGCAATATTATTCGCTTTTGACCTATATCCGCCAACACGATATACCCAGCCATGATATAACAATTCATGAAGCACAGCAATACGAAACCTTATTGGAATACCTCTATTCGCTTCTTTCGCCCCCATTAGTTCCTGAAAAACTTTTGGTTTGGGGAATATCGCCCCCCATGTCGCCTTCTATTTTTTATGGAACAGACCTCATCTATGATCTTTTTGAAAAAGATTGGGACAATTTGTCTTATTCACCAATAGGAGGTGCAGAAGTCAAGGAGCAAGACGAAATATTGCATGTTACGTATGCCCTTATTCTACAACGTTTATATGATTTTCAAGTACCTGTCAAAACAGCCAAATGTTATGCCCATACCAACAGCCAAACAGGGTTACAACACTTTTATGCTGTCGACCTAAACGTTGATTTTATTGAGGTTACCTGCCAAACAGAATTACCCAAGCTTGATTTTGGCAAACTCTATAATCACTTAAATTCAGAAGATTTTTTTGAAATACTCAAAAAAGAACTTCCACTCGACCTCTTCGTTTTGCGAGGTATTACCGTTATCAATGTGGTAGACGTAACAACACAAGTGGCTGTAGCACAAATCAAGGAAATTACCCAGAAACCTACCGATACCCTTGAAAATGAAAGCTACGATGAAGTGATTCAAGTACTGAAAATGTTGCTACAAAACAATACCATCGAATTTGACCTACTTCCTTTTTGTAGGGTCAATAATCAACTGGTAAAAAGTCATACCCAAACAGGTTCTGGTATTCTCCTTCAGGTGTGGGATTCGCAACTTGTACACGATAGCCCCTTGATTGATGCCTATGCAACCACGCCAACATTCTTGTTTTCGCCTGATATTTGGGATAATAACGAAAAAACCGTTGATACATTCGAGCCTTTCAGAAAGGCTAATGTTGGCTCTATAGCTCTGTTGCCTCTTTTTTACGATACTCAACCCGTGGGCGTTATTTGTATGCACACATGGAAAGGCCATACCTTCGACGAAAAAAAACTGTCGGCACTTGAATCGGTGCTTATGCCTATTGCACAGCTGTTCAAATCTCGCATAGATAAATTTAATCTCGCTTTAGATACCATTATCAAAGAACGCTTTACTTACATACACCCAACTGTACAATGGAAATTTAACGAAATAGCATGGCATTATTTATATCATAAAAAAAATCATACTACCGAAAACATAAGCCCCATTCGCTTCAGTGAGGTATTTCCTTTGTATGGTGCTATCGATATCAGAAACTCTACAGTAGAAAGAAACCTCGCCGAACAAGCAGATTTACAGTATCAGCTAGAACGCCTCTATGAGGTACTAACTACCGTGCAGTCTTATACGCATTCAGATACTTCCAGAACAATGCAAGAGTTACTCTTTACTTGTAAAAAATGGATAAAATTGCTTGCTGAAGAAAAGCTAGACAATAGCGAAAAAGGTAATTTAGAGTTTTTCTTGAATACCGATAGTACCGATTACCTCCATCATATTGCTCAACAAGAACCCCTCATTCGGGAAGATATTGTCGAATACCTACAGGCTCTACAAGATAAGCAAGGGCTATTTTACCAAAATCGACAACAACTAGAATATTCTATGCAACAAATCAATATAAGCCTTAATGAATATCTAGAAGCTGAAACAAAAACCATCCAAAAGCATTATCCTTTTTACTTTGAAAAGTTTCGTACCGATGGCATAGAATACGACATATATATTGGGCAGTCAATTGCTCAAGGAAAAACTTTTACACGCTTTCATTTGAAGGATATTCGCCTCTGGCAGCTTTCGTCGATGATAGCTATGGCCAAAATCACCCAGCAATTGGTCGAAAAATTACCTAAACCTCTTTATACTACCCAACTAATATTTATTCATAATCATCCAGTAGATATTTGTTTTAGAGAAGATGAAAAAAGATTTGATGTAGAAGGTGCTTATAATATACGATACCAAATGGCCAAAAAAAGAATCGATAAGGTACACATAGACGGCACAGGCGAGCGGCTCACTCAGCCCAATACAATAGCCCTTATCTATTCTCACAAAAAAGATTTGGTCGACTATTTACCTTTTATTAAGTATTTGCAAGAAACCAAGCAGCTCGAAGCGTCGCTCGAAGACCTTGCCCTCGAAGAAATGCAGGGGCTTAGTGGGCTTCGTGCCATTAGGGTAAGGGTTGTATATTAAAAAATCCAGAGAAGCACCTTCCAATCTACTTGGTGCTTTATAAAACGTATCCTTGATCAAATGACCTAGTTAATTACACTATTCCTTCATATTTAGACACACAACGTACTGTAATTATGACAACAATATGCTATAATCCAACTTTGATAGGCAATATCTTGTTGCTAAAGCCTCAAAAGCTATTAAAAACACAAAATAGGCATATCAAGAAGTGTCTTAACCCAATAGACTCTGTAATAGAATGGACGATAGATTGGGACGACCCCGACAGAATCATCAGGATAGTTTTATCTGTCAGCCCAGAACAAATAAGTAATCAGATTATTGATTGCCTTCGAGAAAAGGCGATTTATACCGTAATTTTTCAAGATTAACCTAATTGCCCCCCCCTACTACACATACATTAGGCACAAGGTACACCTGTTTACAGTCTGAAAACCCTTTGTGTCTAATGGCTATTCGTCCAAAAACATTTCTTTACTTCCCTATATTTCAACATAATTATTAGTTTTTCAACAACTAATGCTATCGTTTACTATTGACCAATTTTCAATAATAATAAGCTATATTTTTAGATCGAACTGATACACAGCTGTATAACGTTGAAAGCTATGTTGAGGATATTTTCAGAAGGTGATATATAGACAAAAACTATGTTATTATAAAAACTATCGATTTGACTTATATTAAATCTTCTTGTAATTTTGAGAATATAATATTAAAAAATTTATATATAATCTCTGATTTTTTATTTATAACTTAATGCAATAAAGCAAAAAATATCTGACCGAAGAGTTTATCTTCAACAACAATAGGCAATTCTTTCGATGATAGTTTAGCAATAACAGAGAACCAATCATCTAACCACTCATTTGCTTAATACATTATCAAAACTCAATTAGTAATTATATTTATTATTATAAGTAATTAAAAAAAACTACAAAATGGAACAACATTCATCTTCTCACGCATCACACAATGGCTCTAATGGTGAAGCCAAATGCCCATTTAATCATGGAGCGAGTGGTACAACAATTAAACAAAGTGCTGGCGGTGGTACAAGAAACCATGACTGGTGGCCAAATCAGTTAAGATTAAATATTCTTCGTCAGCACTCTTCATTATCGAATCCGATGAATGAGGACTTCAATTATGCAGAAGAGTTTAAATCGCTTGACTTTGCAGCCTTGAAACAAGATGTTTTAGACTTGATGACTACATCGCAAGACTGGTGGCCAGCCGATTATGGCCATTATGGCCCATTCTTTATCCGTATGGCATGGCACAGTGCAGGTACATACCGTATTGCCGACGGTCGTGGTGGAGCTGGTGCGGGTACACAACGCTTTGCCCCATTGAATAGCTGGCCAGATAATGGTAACCTCGACAAAGCTCGTTTGTTGCTTTGGCCTATTAAACAAAAATATGGTAGAAAAATCTCTTGGGCCGACCTCATGATTTTGGCAGGTAACTGTGCTTTAGAATCAATGGGTTTCAAAACTTTTGGTTTTGGTGCTGGCCGTGAAGACGTTTGGGAGCCAGAAGAAGATATTTATTGGGGTGTAGAAGGAAAATGGTTGGATGACAAACGTTATTCAGGCGACCGTGAGTTAGAAAACCCGCTTGCAGCAGTACAAATGGGGCTTATTTATGTAAACCCAGAAGGCCCTAACGGAAACCCTGACCCAATTGCAGCAGCTCGTGATATTCGTGAAACATTTGCCCGTATGGCCATGAACGACGAAGAAACCGTAGCGTTGATTGCAGGAGGACATACTTTTGGAAAAGCACACGGTGCTGCCGACCCAAGTGTATATGTTGGTCCAGAACCAGCAGGAGCTAGTATTGAAGAACAAGGATTAGGCTGGAAAAATACCTACGGCACTGGTAACGCAGGCTATACTATTACAAGTGGCTTGGAAGGTGCTTGGAGTACCACCCCAACCAAATGGAGTAACAATTATTTTTGGAATTTATTTGGTTATGAATGGGAATTGACCAAAAGCCCTGCTGGAGCTCATCAATGGATTCCTAAACATGGCATGGGTGCCAACACCGTGCCCGATGCTCATGACCCTTCAAAACGTCATGCTCCAATCATGTTTACGACCGACATCGCCTTGAGAATGGACCCTATCTACGAACCAATATCAAGACGTTTCTTTGAGAATCCTGACCAGTTTGCTGATGCTTTCGCTCGTGCGTGGTTCAAATTAACTCACCGCGACATGGGGCCTAAAGTACGCTATATTGGGCCTGAAGTACCTGCTGAAGAGCTTATTTGGCAAGACCCTGTACCTGCGGTTGCTCATCCGTTGATTGACGAACAAGACGCAGCAGCCCTAAAAGCCAACGTATTGGCTTCTGGACTATCTATTGCTGAGTTGGTTTCTACGGCTTGGGCTTCGGCATCTACTTTCCGTGGTTCTGACAAGCGTGGTGGAGCAAACGGTGCTCGTGTTCGCTTGGCTCCTCAAAAAGATTGGGCGGTTAATAACCCTGCTCAATTGGCCAAAGTATTACAAACTCTTGAAAGTATTCAAGAAGAATTTAATAGCTCGGCTTCGGGTGGCAAACAGGTATCTATTGCCGATTTGATTATTTTGGCTGGAAATGCAGGTATTGAGCAAGCTGCCAAAAATGCTGGCTTCGATATTACTGTTCCATTTACGGCTGGTCGTACCGATGCCACACAAGAACAAACAGACGTAGAATCATTTGCGGTTCTTGAGCCAAACGCTGACGGTTTCCGTAACTACGTAAAAACAAAATATACTGTGTCGGAAGAAGAAATGCTTGTTGACAAAGCACAATTATTGACCTTGAATGTTCCAGAAATGGCAGTATTGGTAGGTGGATTGCGTGTACTTGATACTAACTTTGACCACTCAAAACATGGTGTATTTACCAAACGTGCTGGTTCTCTTACCAATGATTTCTTTGTAAACTTACTCGACATCACTACTACTTGGAGAGCTTCTTCCGACGCTCAAGATGTATTTGAAGGCCGTAACCGCTTTACAGGCGAACTCCAATGGACAGGTACTCGTACCGACCTTATCTTTGGCTCAAACTCTGAACTTAGAGCTATTGCTGAAGTTTATGGTTCTGCAGATTCGCAAGAGAAATTCGTTAAAGATTTTGTTGCTGCTTGGGCAAAAGTAACAAATCTTGATCGTTTTGACTTAGTATAGTTTTTTGATATATCAACGCTGTTTCAACTTATGGTTCAATTAGTTGGCGGGCTTATTCGCTAGTTATAAAAGTTCAAACAGCTTTATTGCAAAAAAAGCGGTAGATTATAAAATCCACCGCTTTTTTTATGATTAATTTTTATCAAGAGATTTATACAACATACTAATTGTTCGGTAAAGGTTCTGTAAAACTAACAATATCGCTTAGCGAATGCTCCAAATAGCTCCGTTTTTTGTCACATATTTTGTGAGCTTTTTTTCAGAAACAAGCTTATTTAATACTACTTCACTTTCATTTTTGGATAACCCCGACAATTCTGCAAACTCCTTACTCGTTAAGGTTGGATATACCCCAAACAAACCTTCCCACGAGGTATCATAACTCGCTTTGGTAGCACCAGCATAAGTACTAATAACAGCATTTTCAAACAAGCGGTAAGGTTTAAAACCAAATATTACTTGTTGATTATTCAAACTATCGGCAAAATACAAAGTAGGAAAACCTCTTACACCAAGTTTTTTGGCCAAAGCTAGGTCTTGGAGAAATAACTCTTTAGCACGGGTTTCATAATCTTTTTTCAACTGTATGGTATCCAGCCCTACCTGACTAGCGGCATCGCTTAGGTGTTCCCAGTATGTAATATTCTTTTTTTCTAGAAAAACCATTTCTCTTATTCTTCTCAAAAACTTAATAGCCTTTGTAATATCCTGCAATTGGGCAGCCTTAAACGCAATAGAAGGCGGATACGAAGAATGTAAAGGCTTTTCGAGCCAAACATCGCCATCAATAGGCATCTCATAATATTGGCTTACTTCGTCCCAGTGGTGTGCCACATCCGAAGGCTTGCTTATACCGCCATTATTATAGCTCCAATCGGGCAAAAGCCCCCCCATACGATAATCAATTTCTAGGTCATTGCCATATTCAAGTTTGAGTTTTCGCAGTTGAGGCTCAATACCCCAGCAAGAAGAACAAATAGGGTCGGTAAAATAAATAATCTTGATGGGCTTTTTTTGTGCCACTATATAAGTATTGTTATCTGTAGATGCTACCATTGGCATTTCACAAATCCCTGTTTCGGGGTCGCATAAAAGTGGATTATTCTTATTTTCTACCATTTCTTTTTTTGTTTGGGCTTGGCAAGCTAAGTTGACAAGTAGTACTCCAGTTAATATAATCTTTGGGTTCATTTAAAGTTCAAGAGGGTATTTGTGTGTCTAGCCTTGGAACATTTTATGGATTCTATCTGTTTTAATAACATTACAACCTATTAGCAGGATTATTCTTAGCATTCAATCGGTCTCCTTTATTTCTGAATATTACTTGCTAACTTCGCTACAAAATTGGAGACTTTAAAAGCACCAGTCAATTAGTCAGAAAATTATGACCTCAAAAAATACCACAGAACATTGTCCAGCAGAAGGACTTTTAAAGATGCTTTCAGGTAAATGGAAGCCTCAAATATTTCGTCTTGCCCTCGATGGTGCGGTACGTTTTAATTCACTATTACGCCAAATTGAAGGCTCAAATAAGCAGTCGATTGCGGTGGCCCTGAAAGAATTAGAAGAGCAAGGCTTGCTCGATAAAGTAGTGATAAAACTAAAACCTTTACATATTGAATATACTTTATCTGAAAAAGGCCAATCTTTAATACCTGTTTTTCGTCAATTAGAATCGTTATTATAACAGCATCAACCACATACAAACAACTGATTATAAGTATATTATACACAAATAATAAGTATACTATTGTGCTATGAAAATTCTAATTGTTGAAGATGATCAAAGAGTAGCCGAGCTTATTCAAAGAGGCTTGGAAGAACATGGCTTTATACCAACGGTAGCATACGATGGGCTATCGGGCAAAAAATTAGCCCTCAACAATCCGTACGACCTCATACTTACCGATATTATCTTGCCCAAAATAGATGGTCTTGATTTATGCAAACAAATTCGTGAAATTCAGCCCGACACGCCTATTCTTATTCTTACGGCACTGGGTACAACCGATGATAAAGTAGAAGGCTTTGACGCTGGTGCAGACGACTACCTAGTAAAACCTTTTGAAATGCGAGAGCTATTGGTACGGATTAGGGCTTTGCTAAAACGACAGCATTCGCACCAAAATACTATGGGTTTTTTGCTAAAATTTGCCGATTTAGAACTCAATCTACATACCAAATTGGTAAAAAGAAATGGCTCAGAGATTAACCTAACACCCAAAGAATTTAAGCTTTTGGAATATATGATGCAAAACCCCGACCGAGTTTTGTCGCGTATTGAGATTGCCGAAAAGGTTTGGGATACCCATTTCGACACAGGTACAAATTTTATTGATGTGTATATCAATTACTTACGCAAAAAAATTGATAAAGATTTTGACAAAAAGCTAATTCATACCAAATCGGGAATGGGCTTTATTTTGAAAGCTGAATAATGAAAGCCAAAACACGACTCACCCTTTTATTTACCCTCATTACTGCCACTATTTTATTGGTATTTGCTTTTATTATTTATTACTCAGCCAAAAAAAGCAGAGAAAATGAATTTTATGCCGTTCTAAAAAAAGAAGCTATTACCAAAGCTAATTTGTTTTTTAATGCCAAAGTAGATGCCAAAACCCTACAAGATATTTACCGCAACAACCGCCAAATATTGAATGAGGTTGAAGTGGCTATTTACGACACCAATTTTGTATTGCTGTATCATGATGCCCTCGACATTGATTTTGTCAAAGAAAATCGCCAGATGATAGACCAAATATCTCGGCATCATGAAATACAATTTTTTAAACAAAAATGGCAGGTTGTTGGGCTAGAACATCAGTTTGAAAATAAAACCTATATTATTACAGCAACGGCTTATGACCAATACGGCTACAAAAAACTCAATAGCTTACTGCAAAACAGTGCCATTGTATTTGTTATTGCTATCGTATTCATTTACTTGGCAGGGCTTTTTTTTTCTAAAAAAGCCTTTGAGCCTATCAAAGAAATGACAAATAAGGCCAAAAATATATCAGCAACTAACCTCGATTTGCGCCTCAATACCAATGGTAGCAAAGATGAACTTGGCGAGCTAGCCAATACTTTTAACGAAATGCTAAACCGACTTGAGAATTCGTTCGATACCCAAAAGCATTTTGTTTCTAATATTTCTCATGAAATACGAACACCCCTTTCGGCTATTATTACCGAATTGGAGCTATCGACCAACAAAAATCGCAATATTGAAGAATACAAGGTAGTAATACAAAATGTTCTGAGCGATGCCCGAAAGCTTGTGAAGCTATCCAATAGCTTACTCGACCTTGCCAAGGCCAGTTATGACCCTTCCAAAATTGCTTTTAAGGCTATTAGGGTTGATGAGGCTTTACTAGATGCACGACAACAAGTACAGCATGCAAATACCCACTACAAAATTGATATTCATTTTGAAGGTGACTTTGAAGACGACAGACATATTTCGATTAATGGCAATGAATACTTGCTAAAAGTAGCCTTTGCCAATTTGTTTGAAAACGGATGTAAATTCTCTGAAAATAAGCAATCTAAGGTTTCTGTGAGCTTTACAGATGAACATATTCTACTAGCTTTTTCTGATAAGGGAATAGGCATTTCGGCCAACGACCAGAAGAATATTTTTACACCTTTTTACCGAGGAAGTAACAAAATATATGCCGATGGCAATGGAATAGGGCTATCGCTAACCCAAAAAATTATCTTGCTTCATAAAGGCACTATTACTATAACATCCATGCCCAATTATGGTACTACTTTTACCATTACAATACCGCATATTTAATTGCTCTAATAAAATTCTAATTTTTTTCTAGTAGTTCTCTAACAGCCTTTTTAGTAATAGAATCGGACTTTTGTGCCTATTTATTTCTCATTACTAATCACCATAAAATTATGAATCAAGTATTTATCTATTTTGATAAAGGTATTGGCCAAAGGGCAAAGCCAATCTTTTCAAGCCTCTTTAAACAAAGCATTATACCATTACTTAGTTGTATCGTGTTGTTTTCTTGCCACCACCCCAAAGCGGTGCTAGAACAAAACAACTTTGAGCTTCAAGGCGATACCATTATAGTACCCAAACAGTCTACCATAGCCCCCAAACTAACAATACGGGCGATTCACACCGAACCCTACCGTTTTGAGCTTCTTACGGCTGGTACAGTAAAGGCTATTCCCAACCTATATGCTCAAATTGCTCCTCCTTTTGCGGGGCGAGTTACCAAAGTATTGCTAAAATTGGGAATGAAAGTACACGCAGGTACGCCTTTATTTGAGCTTACTTCTCGTGAGTTTATAGATGCTCAAAAGCTATTTTTCCAAGCTAAATCTGAATTACTAGCAGCCCAACTCACCCTAAAGCGTCAACAAGACCTGAAAAAAAATGAGGTAGGAACAGAACGAGATTTGGAAGAAGCCAAAACTAATTTTGAAATCAGAGAAAAAGAATACCAGAATGCCATTGCAAGTTTGAAGATATTTGGGGTCGATATCAACAAAATAATCATTGGCCAGCCCCTTGTTGTTACATCGCCTATTACTGGTGAAATTATCAGTAATACCGTAGTAATGGGACAATATATCAAGGCCGAAGACCCACCGTATGCTATTGTAGCAGAACTCAACAAAGTTTGGGTGGCAGGTATGGTTAAGGAAAAAGATATTCATTTTATCAATAAACTGGCTGGTGCTACAATCAATATAGCCGCTTTTCCTGAGAAAAAAATTATCGGCAAAATATTCCATGTAAACGAAATCGTAGATGAAGAAACCAGAAGTGTACAAGTTTTGATAGAATGCCCCAACAACGACCATATCCTAAAACCAGGAATGTATGTCAATGTAAACTTTATCAATACGCCTTCTACCAACCTCTTTGTTCCAGCCAAATCGGTGCTTCAATTCAACGACAAGAGTTTTGTATTTGTAGAAGTAGGCCAAGGAAAATACCTCAAAAGATTTGTAGAAACAGGTATTACCGACAATGGCCGTGTAGCGATTACAGTTGGCTTACACGAAGGTGAAAAAATCATTGAAGAAGGTGCATTTTATTTATTAGATGCTAAATAAATGTATCAGCGATAGGTCAAATATCATTTAATATCTGACCTATCAAATACATCATCATTACACTATTTTTTAGGCTTATATTTTACTGAATATAACAGAATGAAAAAGGATTTTCTTGCAACAGCCATAGCCAAACGTTGGCTAGTGTTAGCACTATTTATATTAATTTCAATATTTGGTTTTTATTCGTGGAAACAGCTCTCTATTGAAGCATATCCCGACATTGGCGATGTTACGTCACAAGTAGTAACACAAGTGCCGGGACTCGCTGCCGAAGAGATAGAACAACAAATTACTATTCCGATTGAACGCGCTATCAATGGTCTTCCGGGAATGCACGTTATGCGTAGCAAAAGTACCTTTGGGCTATCGATGGTTACGATTGTTTTTGAAGATGGCGTAGACGACTATTTTGCAAGGGCACGTATTCAAGAACGCCTAAACGACGTACAACTACCTTATGGGGCTATTCCAGGGTTAGACCCCCTAACTTCGCCTACTGGCGAAATCTATCGGTATGTTATTGAAAGTAAAACCCATGATTTAAGAAAACTTACCGAACTTCAAAAATATGTGATAGTACCACGCATTAAGCAAGTGGCTGGCGTAGCCGATGTAACCAATTTTGGTGGTATTACTACCCAATACCAAATAGAACTTGACCCTAGCAAAATGGAGCAATATCGCTTGTCGCTGAGCGAGGTTACTGAAACTATCACAAAAAATAATACCAATGCAGGAGGAAGTGTTGTCAACCGTGGCGACCAATCTTTTGTGGTACGAGGCATAGGTTTGGTAAAAGATTTGGACGATATGGGA
This sequence comes from Flectobacillus major DSM 103, assembly GCF_000427405.1. NCBI lineage: Bacteria > Pseudomonadati > Bacteroidota > Cytophagia > Cytophagales > Flectobacillaceae > Flectobacillus > Flectobacillus major. The sequence continues at coordinate 102,094 of NZ_ATXY01000005.1, read as the reverse complement.
CAAATTGTGGTAAAATCAGTCAATGGAATACCGATTTATCTCAACGATATTGGTAAAATCAAATATGGTAATCTAGAACGCAAAGGAGCATTGGGTTATAGCGATAAAAGAGGTGCCGACTATTCTGATAATATTCAGGGGATTGTATTGTTACTCAAACGCCAAAACCCTTCTGATGTACTAAAAGGAGTCAACCAAGCCGTAGATGAACTCAACAATGGCATTCTTCCCGAAGGCGTAAAAATTCATACTTTTTTAGACAGAACCAACCTTATCGAAACCACCCTTCATACTGTTTCCAAAACCCTTTTGGAAGGTATGACCCTTGTGATTATCGTACTTATTGTTTTTTTGGGCAGTTGGCGTGGGGCTTTTATTGTAGCCGCTACTATTCCTATTGCTTTGTTGGTAGCCTTTATTTTGATGAAATTTACCAATATCCCAGCCAATTTACTTTCGCTTGGTGCTATAGACTTCGGAATTATTGTCGATGGAGCTATTGTAATGATGGAAACCATTTTGAAAATAAGAGAAGAAGACGAACATACAGCATTGGAAGAAAAGAGTATTGCCGATAAAGCCAAAGAAGTAGCAAAACCCATTTTTTTTGCCACTATTATTATTATCACGGCCTATTTACCCTTATTTGCCTTTGAGCGTGTAGAACGAAAATTATTTACACCAATGGCCTTTACCATCGGTTATGCTTTGTTTGGGGCCTTGCTGGTAGCTCTGTTTCTTATTCCGGGGCTTGCGTATTTTATTTATCGAAAGCCTCAAAAAATGTATCATAACAAATGGCTAGAGCTATTGACCAATCGATACAATAGCCGTATTCAAAAAATCATGCAAGCTCCCAAAAAGGTATTCATACCTTTGATGGGTGTTTTGTTAATGGCTATTATTTTAACGATTACTGTTGGAAAAGATTTTTTGCCCCCACTCGACGAAGGTTCTATTTGGCTACAGGTTTCGCTACCTCCTGGAATTACTTTGGAGAAATCAAAAGAAATGAGCGATTCGCTACGACATCATACCCTTCGCCACAAAGAAGTAACTTATATGATGGTACAAGCTGGCCGAAACGACGACGGAACAGACGCTTGGACACCTTCGCATTTTGAGTGCAGTGTTGGCCTAAAACCCTATAGCGAATGGGAATGGGGAAAAACCAAGGCTGATTTAATCAACGAGCTAGCAGCCGACTATGCTACTATGCCAGGGTATAATATTGGGTTTTCTCAGCCTATGATAGACGGTGTTATGGACAAAATTTCTGGGGCACATAGCGAACTTGTAGTAAAAGTATATGGCGATGATTTTAAAGAAACCCGAAGAATTGCCGAGGAAATTATCAGGGTATTACGCCATATCAAAGGGGCTGTTGACTTGGCTATTGATCAAGAACCACCTTTACCCCAAATCCAGATACGTGCCAATCGTGCCAAAATAGCTCAATATGGCCTCAATGTGGGCGATGTTGCCGAGCTTATTGAAGTAGGCATGGGCGGTAGTGCTGTTGCTCAGGTTTTTGTGGGCAACAAAGTGTACGACATTACTTGCCGATTTAGTGCGGAAAGCCGCAATACGCCCGAAAGAATTGGCAATTTGATGCTAACCAATTCGGCAGGAGCTAAAATTCCTTTGTCGCAGGTATGCGATATTACCCTCAACACTGGTGAAAGTACCATTGCCCGTGAAATGAATAAACGACATTTAACTGTTCGCCTCAATTTGCGTGGCAACGACTTATCATCGTTTGTAAAAGAGGGACAAACAAAAATTGAGCAACAAGTACAATACAATCACACAAACTTCAAAATCAAATGGGGTGGTCAGTTTGAAAACCAAAATAGAGCTTATAGCCATTTGGCCATTATTGTGCCACTAGCCTTAGCCATCATGTTTGTATTGTTGTATAGTGCTTTTGGCAAATTTCGTCAGGCGGGTTTATTGATGAGTATAGTACCCCTCGCCCTATTTGGCGGAATGCTCGCCCTTAATGTACGTGGCATGACCCTGAACGTATCGTCATCGGTAGGTTTTATTGCTTTATTTGGCGTAGCTATCCAAAATGGTGTCATTATGATTGCACATATTAATCAGCTTCGTAAAAAAGGTTTTGTTCTTTTAGATGCCGTTATTGTAGGAGCCAAACAACGTTTCAGACCCGTATTGATGACAGCCACTGTTGCTATACTAGGCTTACTGCCTGCCTCTTTAGCAACAGGCATAGGCAGCGATGTACAAAGACCTTTGGCTACTGTGATTGTTTATGGACTCCTATTTTCTACCATATTAACACTATATGCTTTGCCATCGCTTTATTATTTGCTTGAGAAAAAATTTGAGCATGAAGACAACCACACAAATAGCAATCATGAATTTGATATATAATAAATGGCGTGTACTTGCCCTTTTATTACTGCTAAGCAAGTATGCCACCGCACAGATTGACACAACTTTTCATAAAAAAGCCATTCATTTCCCTAACTTCATTGGATTAGTTGGGAAAAATAACCTTAGTTATGCTGCCCAAAAATTCAATGTCAATATTGCCGAGGCTGGGATTGAAACTGCAAAAGTTTTTCCCGACCCTCAGCTAGATTTTGCTTGGTTTGACAACGGCCAACGAAGAATGGGAATGGGGTATGGCTTCAACTCAACAATAGGATGGACACTAGAATTAGGAGGAAAACGCAAAGCTAGAATCGACTTGGCTCAAAGCCAAACGGCATTGAGCCAATACCTTCTGCTCGATTATTTTCGTAATCTTCGTGCCGATGCCACTATTAGTTACCTAACAGCGGTGCAGTATAAACTACTCTTCGATGTTCAGTTGAGTTCTTACCAGTCTGTCCAAAAACTGGCTCAGTCTAATCATATTCGTGCCAAACTAGGGTCAATTACAGCAGTTGATGCCAAACAAAGCCAACTCGAAGCAGGTATTATGCTCAACGATGTATTACAAGCCGAAGCTAGTTGGAAAAACTCATTGGTCAATTTATCGCTCTTACTAGGTACTAAAACGACCGATACCTTGTTGCTTCCTCAAGGTGACCTTAGCAAGTTTGAACGAAATTTTACTTTATCCAAACTTGTTATTGAGGCTCAGAATACCCGAGCCGATTTATTAGCCGCTTTGCAAAACAAAACCGTTTCTAGGAATATCCTAAAACTAGCCGAAGCTAATAGAGTTATTGATTTGGGCTTGTCGACAGGAGCTACATATAGCTCGTATTCGATCAATATTGTTGCTCCAACGCCTTCGTTTGTACAACTTGGGGCTGGTGTTTCGATTCCTTTAAAGTTTTCTAACAACCATCATGGCGAGCTAAAAGCGGCGTATTATAATGGCCTACAGGCCGAAACACAGTATCGCCAAATAGAACTACAAATTCAGGCAGAAGTAACACAGGCTTATTTTAATTATATAGCCTCTCAAAAACAGGTATCACAATTCAATACGGGGCTACTTAACGAGGCCAAGGCCATATTAGAGGGCAAAATCTATAGCTATGAACGTGGCGAAACGTCTTTACTAGAGGTACTAAATGCTCAACGTACCTACAACGATGTACAACAAGGCTATTATCAAACATTGTATCGCTATGCGGTTGCTTTGACCGAACTAGAACGAGCTACAGGAATCTGGGATATTAATTTTTAAACGACATTTCAATGAAAAAATTCATCATCATGCTAGTTTGTAGTGTTTGCTTTTATTCGGCAACGGTGGCACAAAATAGCCCTGAGCTACCACTTGACACAAGCATGGCATATAGAAATAAACTTTTCTCAAAAGGACGCATCAGATTAACCTTGAAGGGAGGCTTTACGGTATCTGATTTTTATGGAAAAGATTTAGCATTATTATCAAACAATGCCCACACATCAGTTTTGCAGGGCTTTGTTATTGGTATCGCTGCTGATGATAAGTTGGGTGAATATATAGGTCTAAAACATGAATTGACATTCCAACAGGTAGGTTCGGGAATAGCTTTACAAGACAGTAGTCATGGCCATTATAATTCTACGCTCAAAATGTATGTGTTACAAGTATTGCCAATCGCTCCGACCTTTTATTACCATAATTTTCAATTCTATACAGGCCCTTATATCTCGGCGTTGTTGAGTGGTGCTATTCAAAAAAAGGATACCGCTGGAAATTACTTTTGGGACAGCTCTATTTATGGAACTCCAACAGAGAATATGCAGCAAAATAAGTATTTACAAAAATTTGATTTTGGAATAGTACTGGGTACAGAATACCAATTGAATACAGCCTTGAGCCTTGGTATACGCTATTCAAGAGGATTTACGCCTATTTTAGACAACGCCAATGTCAATACCTTTGGGCAGGCTCACTCCACCATCAATATCTATAATCAAACGTGGTGCTTTGCTCTGAATTATCATTTTTCAAAATGATAGCTATTTTTTCATAAAAAACTAATAATCAATACATTATCCCCCAATAATACTATTTACTTAACTGCCAAAATCAGTATTTTTGATACCTTATAAATCTTTCAGGGCTATTGGTGCAATAGCCCTGACAGTAAACTCTATATCCTATTTATCCGTTCTGAAAGGCGAAGCGGGTAAACCTTCTTTGTTATACAAATTAGGATTTATAGGGTTATCAGACCAAGCATATCTTACATACAAAGGTTTGGCTATTTCATCGCTCCAAACAATTACTTTGTTTCCTTCGATTTTGGTTTTTGCCCACACAAACTTTTTGTCTTCCCCCGCAATAGCAAAATCACTCAGCTCTTCGCCGTCGTGGCTTGCCAAGCCCGAGCCAATGTGGTCAAAAAGAATACTTATGGTATTGCCTTCTATAGAAGCAGACTGATAAATTGGCCCTGAATAGGTAATATTTTCCTGATAAGCCAATTTTAAGGCCGATAACGAAAGGCGTTCGCCTACATCCTTTTTATTATCGGGATGAATATCGTTCCATTCGCCAAGGTCAATCGCTACAGTCATTGCGGTATTTGGTACAGATAATGTATTTAACTGAGCTTCTCTAACAATTGCCATATTGCTTTCGGATGGCAAATAGTTATAATCCATAAAACCAGGGAGTTGAACATACAAAAATGGAAGAGATTCTTGTTTCCATTGATTTCGCCAGTCGTTTATCAAAGCAGGCAACCATTTTGCATATTCGTGAGGGCGACCCGTATTGCTTTCGCCTTGATACCAACAAAAACCCTTCACTGCATAATTGACCACCGGAGCAACCATTGCATTAAACAAAGCTGTCGGCTGATTTTGGGCATTGATACCCATACCTCCAGCCATCATGCTAGGTCTAAACACCAGCCCTACCTTATATTGCCAAGTGCCTTTTAAATCAAGGGTATCTGTTCCCGAAAAAATACAATAAGGCTTGTCGGGTACAAAACCACCCTTGCCAGCGGTATTGGTTACTCGTACAACAAAAGTATTTTTTCCAGCTGTTAGCGCATCAGCAGGTATTTTATATCGTCTTTGTGGATATTGATAGCCAGTAGTTCCTACCTTTTTACCATTAATATACAGCTCGTCGGCATCTACAATTCTTCCCAAAAACACTGTTGCCTGTTTACCTACCATTGTTGCAGGAATCTCTATGTCTTTTCTGTACCAAACTACACCATTGAGGTCTTTTAGTCCTTGGTCTTCCCAATACCCAGGAATATTGATATTGCGCCAGTTTTTGGGCCTGTAATCAGGCTCAAACCACTTGGTGGTCTTCAGTCCTTGGTCAATAGCTGGTGGCGTATTCCGAGGCATTGTTCTTCTGTTCAGACTGTTGACGTAGGCAGTATCTTTATTTTTTTCGATTAGACTTTTTTGTGTGGCAAAATCCTTGAATCCATTTTCACTTATCCATGCCTCGATGGGTGTACCACCCACACTTGCGTTGATAATACCAACTGGCACATTATATTTTTCATGGATTTTTTTGGCAAAAAAATAAGCCACCGCCGAAAAAGGACGCACATCTTCGCCCACTGCCGACTTCCATTGGCCATTTGGGAGGTCATTTTGAGGTGATTGCAAATTCGTTAGCGTAGGAATCCAGAATTGTCTTATTTGTGGGAAATTGGCCGTTGCAATTTCTTTGGCATAAGTTACATCGTGAATGTTTAACTGGTGAACCATATTACTTTGTCCACTACAAAACCAAACTTCACCAATCAAAATATCTTTTACTTCCAAACGAGTATCGCCCAAAATTTCCATACTAAAAGGCCCTCCCGATTCCATAGCGGGAAGATTTACTTGCCAGTCGCCCTTGGTATCGGTAATGGTTTTGTAAATTTTACCTTTAAATTTGAGTGTAATTTTTTCTTTTGGCTTGGCCCATCCCCATATTCTTAGGTTGGTATTACGCTGCAGCACCATGCCATCACTAATAAGTTTGGGCAAGCGTAATTGTGCTTGTGCTAAAATATGTATCGTAAGAAATAGACAGCTCAATACTATTTTTCTCATCATTATTTTCTATTTATCAACTAACTTAATTTCAAAAACCAGTACACGCATGTACTCCTATTTATTTGCCCCAAGTGTCTCTTCCGAGCCAAGGTAGCGTTGTTCTGTTGTGCCAAAGTCCAAGGCCAACTTTTGCAAAACAACCCCCGTTGTAACCATCCAGTATTTAAGGGTATGTTTTCCTTTTCCCAAAAGGTTGTGTTTACTTGTTTTGATAATGATATTTTCGGCAGCCCATTTGTTCCAAATGCCTTTATCGCTCGTTTTATCTTCTTTGTTCAAGCTAATAATTTGAGGCTGTTCGTTGTCAATAGAAATAGCATATTGCAAACCATTTTCTGTTCCATAAAAATTCAAACTTGGCGAAAAATACGCTTGAATACTACAATCACCTTCGCTGTAGGTATAAAATTCATATTCGGTGTGTGGTGCATTACCTTCTGGTATTTGCTCTTTGGCTGTAACAGGAAAAGTAGTAATAGCCGAGCCTGTTCTGCCAAGGTCGGGCAACACTTGCCACTGTATTCCGTTGGTATTAATAGCTTTTGTAAAATGATTGGCTTCGATAGATACGCCTTTTTGCTCATCTTGATAAAAGACATTTCCTTTTGCATTGTTTGGAATATCGGCTCTTTTTACGGGTTGAGTCGCTATTTCTTTTTTATCAGTAATAGCTTCATCGCTAAGATATTTTATGGCTGGCATTTTCTGTTTTTCGGGTTGTTGCCAGTACGTATAACCTATGTGTGTTTGGCTCATTAGGTGATTCCATTTGCCATTATTGAGTTGATGGTATTCTTTTGTAATTAAAGAATCATTATCATAAAGTTGTTTTACCTTTTGGGCATACGTATTGGTTTCTTTCCATTTGTTTTCAAAAGCTTCTTTGTTCAATGCTACATAACAGTACATTTCATGAAGGTTTGCACAGGCTTTTATAGGGTGCAACACCAATTGAAAATAAGCATCTTGGTATTCTTGTGGTAAATTGTTGTTGATACCCTCGGCCTTTTGTAGCAAACTATTATAGGCTGTAACTACCGTTTTCCATTCTCCACTTTTGAGGTTATACGTATTAGCATCTAGTAGCTCGGGCTTTCGTCTTCCGTTGAATTTACTGTATTGATTCAACAAAAAGGCAATTTCATTGGCATATTTATTGCCAAATTGTTTAGCGGCCCATTGTTCACTGTACTGCTGTATGTCGCTGGCCTGAATTTTCTCTGGATTCCAAGCATAGTCTAAAAAGAAAGAAATAGGATACTCCATTGGCTTAATATCACCCACATTGACAATCCAAATATCTTTTACATGGTGTTCCCAAGCTAAGTGCATTTGTTCCCAAATTCGAGGAAGTGGATTGGTATTCAGCCATTTGTAATTGCGAGGCCCGCCCACATAATCGAAGTGGTAATAAATTCCATAGCCGCCTTTTCGTGGTTTGGCATCGGGCTTGGGTAGTTTACGAAGATTTCCCCAGTTGTCATCGCAAAGCAGAAGGGTTACATCATCGGGTACAGTCATACCTTTATCATAATAATCTTGTACTTCTTTGTACAAAGCCCATAGCTGAGGGGTTTCGCTAGCAGGTTTTCCAGTTACTTCGCTAATAATTTCTCGTTGGTCTTTTACGATTTTTTCTAATAAAGCCGTAGCGGTTTCTCTCGACATAGGTTCGTCGCCGTCGCCTCTCATACCAATACTCACAATTTTTTCATTGGTGGCTCGCTTCATACCATCACGCCAAAAGGCTTGTAACTTAGCTGGGTTGGTTTCGTAATTCCAAACTCCGCCTTTTTCTCGTCGCCATTCGTCGTGTGCACGCATTAATGGCTCATGATGCGACGTACCAATCACAATACCATATTCATCGGCTGTTTGTTTATTCTGTACGTCGTCGGCATAAAAGGCACTTCCCCACATAGCAGTCCAGATATAGTTTGCCTTCAAGCGGAGCAATAATTCAAATACATGGCTATAAAACTTGTGGTTGAAGCCCCCAAATTTTTCTCTGCTCCAGCTCGATAAAGCAGGAGCTTCATCATTAATAAAAATACCACGATATTTTACTTTTGGACTGCCTTCGGCATAACGACCATTCAGTACATAAATATTGTCGTGCTTGGGCGTGGGTACATCTGCCCAAAAATACCAAGGCGAAACACCTATTTGTTTAGATAAATCATAGATACCATAAATAGCCCCCCGCCTATCCGAGCCAACAATCACAAGGGCTTTTTTTACATTGGGAAAAGGGTTTTCGAGGGTTTGAATCACATAACTTTCCCATTGTCCTTGTAGGTTTTGAGTATTGATTTTTTTGTGAGCCACTAGAGCATCAATCCACTGATTTTTTCCTAAAGTACCTACAATAATTACTTCGTCGTGCTTAGAAAGTTGGTTGAGTACATTCGGTTTATGGCCAGTTACACGTTCTATATCGCTTTGCAAATCACTGGCAGCTCGAATAACGCTTTGGCTATCGTCGTTAGCAACCAAAATGGGCGTAAGTTTATCTTTTGAAGCAATACAAAAGCTTTTTCCTTTTGCTTCAAAAGATACATAAGTTGGTGGATTTATGCAAAATCCTGACAGGGGTAATAGCAGTAAGAATACTTTAAAAATATGTTTCATGTTTTTTTAGTTTCTATTGAGATACGTTTCTGCACAAATTCCAGAGAGTTTATTACTTATTGTGATACTACAAGCATTAAAACTTTTTTGGAGGCGTAAAGTAAGTAGAAACAAAAAAAATTGAATGTCACATAATACTAAATCTATATTCCATTTGTTCAAATAGCCGACAGTCCCCCACAAGATTGGTGTTATTTGTTGGATTTTTGGCTATTTTTTTATAAAATTTTAATTAAAACATAGCCTATTGGGTAGTTTTGAAACACTCAAAGACACCAATAGGATGGTATATTTATTGACCAAAGGCTGTCAATAATAGAAGTTTTAACCAAAAACTTTCGGTAAATTCGGGTCTATTGAACCATTTCAGAAACCGTATTATCATGGGTACAGAATCCAAGGTATATCACAATAAAGCCTTACGCATATTTACCAAATGTTTTGCAAATCCAGATTTTTGGTAGGCTTTTAAGGCACTTACATTGTTGTCATATACATCGAGTCGTAGTTCGGCAATACCCTGCAACACAACCCATTCCTCAAGCGACTTCATGATTTTTTGATTTACTCCCAAACCTCTAAAAGCAGGGTCGACATACATAAACCCTAAATAGGCATACTGCTTGTGTTTTAAATAGGGCTTGGCACTTTCGATACGGGCATATCCCGAGCCTATTAATTGCTGATTTTGTTCGGCCACCAATAGCTCGATATGCGATGCTGTAATCATTTGTTCTATGTCATAATAATGAATAGTATTGTCTTGTAAAGTAGGGTCGAAGGGTCTTTCGGCTTGAATAACGCCTTGCTCAAAACGCAAAAGTGTAGGCATATCGGCCATAGTTGCTTGTCGGATTAGTATCGGATTCATAGATTGGAGATTTGCTATTTATGATTTTCACGATTTAATTACTTCTATTGGCAATCAAATATTAGCTTGACAAATATTTTTCAAATTACAACAAATAACACTACACCAATCGGAAATATATTGCCAAAATATTAATGAATTATCACAAAAATCTGTTTTTTCATGATTTATCTAAAAATTTTCATAAAAAACTACGTAGTTTTCTGCCCCAGCTTGTCTTTAAAATAAATACCAATAATCTGTAAAACTATCTCTTTGATATATGACTAAGCATGAATTATCAAGTACCCAGCCTCAAGAATTTCCCCTCCAAATGACAGAAGAGGTTGAAGTAAAGGTATCGTCCAAACCATTGGGAATGCTTGTAGATGGCTCAGAGCTTTTTATCAAGAAGGCTTTTGACACCGACCCACATAAAGGATGTGAACTGCTCTTTAAACGCTATTACCAAGCACTTTGTACTCATGCTGTTAGATACGTATATTCAAGAGAGATAGCCGAAGATTTGGTTGGAGATATATTTTTCAATTTCTGGAACACCAAAGCTTATTTAAGCGTAACTACCTCATATAGAGCATATTTATTCAGGGCTGTTCGTAACAGAGCTTACAACTATATTGCTTACGAACTCAAACAGTCTGATTCTATCGATTTGGCAACACAACAAGAAGGCCAACTTTCAGATTTACCCGAGCAAATTATGCAATACGAAGAACTTTATACTCAAATAGATACTATTGTAGCAAGCCTTCCGAAACAATGCCAAAAAGTTTTTTTGATGAATAGATTTGAAGGAAAAAAAAGTCGAGAAATCGCAGAAGACCTACAAATATCTGTTAGAACTGTAGAAACCCATATTCAGAAAGCACTAAATACCCTCAAGAGCGGACTGAAAGATTCATTCCTAGGCTTATTTTTTTATCTTTTTATCCAATAAGCCTACGTACAAATCCCCAAATCCTTGTCTTTAGATAAAATAGCAACTCATTGAATATGGAACCTTCGATAAATAAAAATATGCTTTTTGACCATTTTGCAGGAAAAAGTACACCACTGCAAAAAAGATTGATTGAGGAATGGTTAAAAAATCCTGACAACCAAGAGTTATTTTACTTGTGGTTGTTTGAATGGGAACACCTTTCTCCACAATATATTCCTACGCTTGACATCAAATTAGCCCAATTCAAAAAACAAATAACTGAAATACAAGATGAGCCGCATAGTTTACAAAAAACTGATTTTCAGACAAATAAACCCACCAAAAGTCAGTCAAAATGGTATCGATATGCCATTGCGTCGTCGGTAGTGTTGGTACTAGGCGTATTATCTTGGCTGGCAAAAGACCTTCTCTATTACAAAACTTATCAAACAGCTTATGGACAAACCCAAAGCATTGAATTGCAAGATGGTAGCAAGATTACACTCAACGCCAATTCATCGTTGCGAGTACCACGTTTTGGTTTCGGCCAAAACTCCAGAGAGGTATTTCTAAAAGGTGAAGCCTTGTTTTCTATTAAACATACCATTGATAATCAACGATTTGTTGTAAAAACAGAAAAGAGTTTCGACGTAGTTGTACTGGGAACAGAGTTTACGGTGTTTAGCCGAGAAAGAGGAGCAAGGGTTATGCTCAACAAAGGGAAAGTACAACTTCGCTACCAGTTAGATACTCAGATGAAACAGGTGATTATGAAACCTGGCGATTTGATTCTATTCGACCGACAGAATCACGTCAAAAAAGATACCGCCAAACTTCCTGAAAAATTTATGGCATGGCAGCAACACCGCCTAGTATTTGAAGACACCCCTTTATCGGAATTCACCGAAATATTGGCCGAAAATTATGGGATAAACGTAGTACTGGCCAACGAATCATTGGCCAAACGAACCTTGGTAGGAACTTATCAGGCCGACAACGCCGAAGAATTGCTTTACACCATTGTGGAGATTTTTGACTTGAAGGTTTCCAAAGCTGGCAACCGCTATATTCTTTCCGAAAACTAATTAACTCTATGATTATAACTTCTAACTAGCATTATCATGAAAAAATCTTTACCTGCAATGCTCAAGGTCAGTGTGTTTGTAACAACACTGGCTTTGGGAACACAGCCTTCTTGTGCCCAAATTTATGCAATGGCTCAGAAAAGTACCCCAAAAATAGAACGGGGTAATACCAATACTAGCCAAAAACTGCGTGATGTTCTGAAAGAACTCAAAAACCACTACCGTGTCGACATTCTATTTGAAGGAGGTGTTATCGACAAAATTTTAGTACCTGCTGAACCCTTAAATTTTGATATTAAAATCGAAAAAAACCTTGACAAACTCTTAGAGTCAACAAACCTTCGATACAAAAAAGTAAAAAATGGAGCATTTGTTATTCTTGAAAAAAGTAATACCTCTAAAAATGAGGACACTAATTTACGATTTCAGGAAGTGTTAGTTCCCCACACCATTGGCCAAGAAGTACCAATGGTGCTTAATACCCCCAATCTTTTTTTAGGAAATGGAAAAATGCTTCAGGTAATCGAACAAACGGTTACAGGGCAAGTAGCCGATGAAAATGGGGCAGGTTTGCCTGGTGTAAATATTGCTATTAAAGGAAGTAGCCGAGGCGTAAATACCGATGCCAGTGGAAAATACAAAATTTCTGTTCCCAATGCCAATACAACCCTTATCTTTTCTTTTGTAGGATATATTACCCAAGAAGTTGTAGTAGGCAACAAAGCTAGTATCAATATTTCGCTCCAAACCGACAACCGAGCCTTAGATGAAGTAGTGGTAGTAGGATATGGCACTCAGAAAAAAGCCAATCTTACGGGTGCAGTGTCTATGATTGACTCCAAAACCATTGAAAACAGACCTGTGGCCAACGTAGCCAATGCCCTACAAGGTGTTGCATCGGGCTTAGTTGTAACACGTGGCACAGGACAGCCTGGCAATGAAGGCTTAGGTATCCAGATTAGAGGAGCTACTTCGGCCAACGGCAATGTCGACCCACTGATATTGATTGATGGTGTAACGGCTTCGAGCTTCACTTTACAAACCCTCAACCCCAACGATGTAGAAAGTATTAGTGTACTGAAAGATGCCGCCGCTGCGGCCATTTATGGAGCTCAGGCTGCTGGTGGGGTACTATTGATTACAACCAAAAAAGGAAATTCAGGAAAAACAGTTTTTGAATATTCTAACCAAATAGGGGTAGATTGGGCATTGAATGTACCTCAGCGACTTTCGTTGCTCAACGAAGCCGAATATGCCAACTTGGCCCGCCAAAATGCAAAAATTGCCCCAGAATATACCGCCGACGATTTACAGCGTATCCGCGACGGTATTCCTTATATTGTTAACCCGTCCGATTCTACTAGATACATTTTTTATAATCAAGAAGACCAAATTAAGCAGGTTGTTCGTGACTATTCGCCCATGCAAACCCACAACCTTTCGGTAAAAGGTGGTAATAACAAAACCAATTATTTGGTATCGTTGGGTTATTATGGCAAACAAGGTGTTTTTAAAGTAGGCCCCGACCGAGTTGACCGCTACAATGTTCGTATCAATTTAGGAACACAGCTCAACAAACATTTTTCTTTAGATTCAAGAATTGCTTATACTTTACAAGACCAACAAGCTTCGTCGGCTGGTACAGACGGGCAAGGACTGGTATACCAAATCTATCGTTTGCGAACACGCTTTCCGATTTTTACGCCCGAAGGTCGCCTAAATGGTGGAGCGGGTTCATCGGCCAATAATGCTTATGCCTTGCTCAAAGAAGGAGGTTATAACAACATGGAACGCAATTTCTTTGATGGCGTGTTTACTTTGGCAGCTAAAGACTTGGTAAAAGGACTCAACTTGCGTGCCATTGTAGGCCAACAGTACCGTTTTGGCGAAAGAAAAAGATTTGCTCGACAAGTAGATTTGTGGGGACGCTTCGCTCCTATTTTCTTTTTGAATAATCCCAATTCTTATACCAGAACCAACGAACTCATCAATAATACGAATATCCAACTTTTGGCTGATTATGACTGGAATATCGGCAAAAGTAAATTCCATGTTTTGGGGGGCTATCAGTGGGAAGACAATAGATTCACGACCATTGCCACCACATCAAACAGCTTGGTAAACAACGACCAACCTACTCTAAATCTTGGCGACGATAAAACAAAATCTAATAGCGAATCGATTAATACCTATGCTTTTCAATCGGTTTTTGGTCGTATAAATTATAATTTGGATGATAAATACCTATTGGAGGCTACATTCAGAATGGACGAAAGTTCACGCTTAGCACCAGGACTTCGCAACAAGTTTTTTCCATCGGCTTCTATTGGCTGGAATATGCACCGCGAAAACTGGTTCAGCAACAACCTTGGCTTTATCTCAGAATTCAAAGTGAGAGGCTCGTGGGGGCAGCTAGGCAATGCCTTGGGCATTGGGTATTATGATTATCTAAACTTATTATCGAGAGGTTCCAATTTGGTACTAGGTGGGGCAGAATCACGCACGTCTTATTTCTCGCAAAGCGTAGTACCCTCGTCAAACCTTTCTTGGGAAACTATCGAAACCACAAACGGAGGGCTTGACCTTGGTTTATTAAAAAATCGCCTACAAATCAGCGGCGATTATTATGTAAAACTCAATCGTAATATGCTTACTCCTTTACAATTACCTGCTACGTTTGGCGTTGGTACACCCAAAATCAACAATGGCGAGCTAAAATCTTGGGGATGGGAATTAGAAGTGAAATTCCGTGATAAAATAGGAAAAGATTTTAGCTATAACATCGGTTTTAACTTATCAGATAACCAGAATAAGTTAATTAGCTATGCAGGACAAAAAGTAATCAGTGCCGGAACAGTCGGGCTATTAGAAGGCTATCCTCTCAATAGCATTTGGGGCTATAAAACGGCTGGTTATTTTACATCTGAAGACGAAGTAAAAGCTAGTGCTTTTCAAGATAGCCGTACTGGTGCTGGCGATGTCAGATATGTCGACCAAAATGGTGATGGCAAAATCAACGTTGGAAAAGGCTCACCCCAAGACCCTGGCGATTTAGTATACCTTGGTACTGACCAGCCTCGCTATGTATTTGGCCTAAACATTGGAATGCAATGGAAAGGATTAGACCTATCGGCTTTTATTCAGGGAGTTGGCCAACGCACTTTCTTGCCAAGTAGCGAAGCCCTCGAACCACTATCGCAAGCATGGAAACAGCCTTTGGCTATCCATAACGACTATTGGACACCCGAAAACCCTAATGCAACCTTCCCTAGGCCTTACCTACAAGGCAGTTTTAGGTATCTTCCTGCTGATAAATGGGTAATGAACGGACAATATGCTCGACTCAAAAATATTCAACTCGGATATACTCTGCCCGATAATCTGTTGAAAAAAATCAGTATTTCAAGAGCCCGTGTATTTATATCGGGACAAGACGTACTGAGCTTTACCCGATTAGGCGTATTCAACAACTATTTTAACCCAGAACAAAGAAATGGGGTTGAAAACGATTATCCATTCTTTGGTACTATCACAATGGGATTGAATTTGACATTTTGATTTTAAATAAAGAACCATCATGAAAGCATTACTAAAATATATCGGTTTATCAATTACTCTTTGGAGTGGCCTAACAGCCTGCGATGTTGACAGGATTCCTGAAACACAAATCAGTGACCCAGCTTTCTGGAAAACAGAAAATGACTTGCGTGGAGCTGCCAATTTTCTCTATACATTTTTACCTGCAATCCCTAATACCAACGATAACTGGTCGGACGATACATACGCCCGAGCCCCCAATGGTATCAGCGATGGCAGCCGTATTGCCCCTGCAACCGACGGCAACTATAATTCGGCTTATCAACTTATTCGAGCAGCCAATAATATTATCGAAAAAGCTCCTTTAGCTTTGGCTAATGGTGTTCCTGCTACAACAGTCGACCGCTATATTGCCGAAGCTCGCTTTTACCGAGCATGGGGGTACTTTTCGCTTGTACAACGATATGGTGGTGTACCGCTGATTTTGAAGGTATTACGTGAGACCTCGCCCGAACTACAAGCCCCCGCCAATAGCCGAGAAGAAGTAGTTCAAGCCATTTATCAAGATTTGGATTTTGCCTCTGAAAAACTCCTAACACCTACCCAGTTAGGTACAGCTGGCTATGGCCGTATTTCCAAAACGGCTGCATTGGCATTCAAGTCGAGGGTAGCATTATTTGAAGGAACAAGAGCCAAGTTTCACCAATATGGCAACTATAAGGCTCATTTGACCTTGGCCCTAACAGCAGCAAAGGCAGTAATAGACAGCAAAGAGCATGGGTTGTTCAATAATTATTACAATATGTTTCAGCTTACAGGTGAAGGCCGCCAAAACACCGAAAATATTTTGGTGCGTCAGTATGGCGTAAGTGTTTCTGATATTGTACTTACTCATACGGCCGCTCGTACCTTAGAAAATGGCGGTGCAAGCCCAACCAAAAGCTTGGTAGATGCTTATTTGATGAGCGATGGCCTACCTATGGAAAAATCACCACTCTACAAAGCTCCGCTGGTATCTACCGATGTATTCATCAATCGTGATGAACGATTAAGTGCTACCATTATGAAAAAAGGTGATGCCTATATTGCCACCAACCCTGTATTCAATGTTTCGGTATTGGCGTTTCAGTTAACGGGCTTTCTTTCTCGCAAATACTTTAATTCTGACGACTGGAATTTGCAACGGTCTAATATCGACGGTATTATTATTCGTTATGCCGAGGTATTACTAAACTACGCCGAAGCTCAATATGAACTCAACGAATCTATTTCAGATGCTGATTTGGATTTGGCTATCAATCCTTTACGCACAAGAGGTAAAATTGCCAAGCTGAGCAACGCCTTTGTAACTACCAATGGCCTAAATATGCGCGACGAAATCCGTCGTGAACGTAGGGTCGAGTTGGCGGTAGAAGGGTTTCGCTATTGGGATTTAATGCGTTGGAAAACAGCCGAAAAGGAATTGATAAAGCCTATTTTGGGCAATTATTTCTTCAAAGCCGAATTTGGGACAGCTACTGCCGTAAAACTAACACCCGATAATTTTATCCTTGTTCAAGAAGCCACTTTTAGAAAATTTGACCCCGAAAAAGACTATTTATGGCCTTTTCCTATCAATGAAATTGCCTTAAATCCAGCTTTAAAACAAAATCCAAAGTGGTAATAATATAAATATGGACTACACCTGTTGTATCGGAAAATACTGTGAGGGTTATTTTCTCCAAGATATTTATTCACAAAAACCCTTTTTACTAGTCTGTTTCCTCTCCTATTCTAAACCTAGTCTATTGTTTATACATTCACGGCCTAGTAGCTCAGATAGCTTTTCTGAGTTACTAGTTTTTTTTATCAACCTACCAAGTACAATGACGTGCTTTATCACGGTTTTCTATGAACTGGTGTGCAACAAAAGATGTACCTTAAAATTGGCTCAAAATATGAATACATACAGAAGCAAGAAAAAGAGGATTGCCGCTAATATTCAAGAAAAAACAACAATCAGAAAGGTTATCATTATTTTTTGAAGTAAAACTCTTGTTAACAAAGCCGTAAATACCTATTATTTTCGTTTCTACGTATTTTTTTTAGCCACGAGTACACTTGGGTCATTTAGGTTCAAAAAGTCGCTTAAAATCAAATTTTCATAGCTTACCCCTATTTGTCGTAGCCTGTAAGAATCAATCACAATAAATTTTTTCTTTGCTATTGGCACTTACACGAGTTTTATGCCCAAATCATCGGCTTGTCGCTGATAATAGTTTTTAATTTCTTGAATCTGCAACACAAATTTCTGCTCGACCCATTCCGATACATACGAGTTGAAAGAAAATCCTGCTTGATTAATAGCATTTAGCAACTGCTGCTGAGGGTTTCCAGCCAAAGACAATTCCTGAAATTTAGCCCAAGCCAATTCTGCCAAAAGGCGTGGATTAGATACTTGGTTTTCGGTTTGCAAATTGTTAATGAGTTCGGTGGCTAATGCTTCGTTTTGTTGAAAAATATCGGTAATAAATTGAGCTTTAGCTTGGATAAAATTATTTTGAATTTCATTTTTCCGATTCTCAAAAAACTCTTGTTGCTGTTTTTTGTGTAGTGCTACCGTTTTGTCTTGTTGCTTTTTAACAAGCTCTTGTGTTTGTTGTTGTTTGCTTTCTAGCAAACTTGGCGTTCTGACCATATTGTTCATGTATCCACCAATATTTACCATTTTTTCACCTTGACCAATTTTATTGAGTACATATTCTATTCCCAATTCAACTTGTTCGACAGGCAGTTCTTTCAGCCAGTTTTTGAGGGTAGTTTTGGTAACTTTGTATTTTTTTACTTTTTCGTACAAAAGCTCCAAGGTTGAGGTATCGTTTACCACTTCGACCGACGGGGGTATAACCTCTTCACTAATTTCGGCTATTTCGTATTCTTCTGGCGTATGGCTCGACACCACAATTTTCCCGTTGCTTGATTTTATTACTTGTCGTGTAATTTTTCGAGCCATCACTTCTTGGCGAATGGTTTTCTTTTCTTCTAAGTAAAAAACTACCGCTTCGACAGCTCTACCTGCTTTTTCTTCTTCCAAGCTACTTACAAGCAAGTCGGTATATTTTTCTAAGTCTTTGATTCCTTTCTGGATAATTTTCTGTTTGAAATTACCGTACAAAGGATATTCTTTGGCTTCAATGGCCAGTATTTCACGAAGACGAGTAACAGTATATCGCACCTTCCGATTGCCCAGATTGTACTGATGCCTTAGAATCAAATATAATTTTACAGAATTAGGACTTTGAATATTGGCGATGTTCCTTACGTCGATGGTAAGGTATTCTTTTTGGAGTTGTAAAAGGTATGGTTTGAGTTTGGGATTAAATTTGAGCCTTATGCGATTTTGTTGGCTGATATTTACAGGTTCGCTGGTTTCATCAATTAAGTGAATGGTAGTTCTATAAATCTCGCCGTCTTCTTTCTTCTCAAAAATCACAAACTTTCGATTGAACAGCCTTTCCGATGCCCCACGAATGGCCTCGTAATAACGGCCATCGTCGCTCAACGAAAATAATTTGATAATATCCTGGGTTCTGATTTCATACTCCACAAAATCTTCGTCATCGGGTAATACCATTGTCAGCATGGTTGTAAACACCCGAAACTCGTGGATGTCCATTTTTGACGTAGCTTCCACAAGTCCAGCTTTACCTCCTTGCATCCGAATAATGTAACGGTCTTGATAGTCTTGTTTCTTTCTGGTGCTTGTTTTTTTGGCCATGACAAATCGTTGTAAAACACAGGTTAGGGTCATCCAATTTTGATACAAACATACTAAAAAACGGATAATTAATATAACAATAACTCTTAAAAGTTATAGTTATATTAATTCCGTGAAATTGGTTATAGTTATCCGTGTTTTTGGTTATAGTTATCCGTGAAATTGGTTATAGTTATCCGTGAAATTGGTTATAGTTGTCGTGAAATTGGTTATAGTTAGTCTTGCAATATGCTGAAAATCAATTAGTTACAAAGGGTAAAAAGAATAAAAACAAATAAAAATATAAAAAACAAACAAAAGAGTTGTTGTTGATTTTTTATATTTTTTGTTTAAAAAAAAATGAAAAATAGAGCTTTCCCAAAATTTAGTGAAATCGTGAAATTGGTTATAGTTAAAATCCAACTCGCTTGTATTGTTGTTAATTTTTTTAAAAAACAAAAAAGCAGTTCCGTGAAATTGGTTATACTTCTCCGTGTTTTTGGTTATACTTCAAAATGGGGATTTCTAATTGTTGATTTTGGTGATTTTATAAAATCACCAAAATCAACAGATACAATAAGGCCGAAAGAAATAGGTATTTAAACTAATAGATTTTTGAGAGCTTGAGAAAGGCTAATTAATTCATCGCACAAAGTGGTACTTTCGGTATTGCTCAACCTTTGAGCAATATCCTGAATTTGTTTTTTCAGGTTTTGTCTATCTTGTTGTTTGTTATCGGTTTGTAGCTTGGTTTGAGCGACACCAGCGGGTTTTACCAATTCGGCAACCTGCTCAAGCGAGTTAATGGGTTCTGCCTGATGAGTAATTTGAGCCAACTGTTGTATTTCCGATTTTTTGGCTTTTACTCTACCCGCTAAAATATCCTTTTTGAGTTCAACCGACAATAAGTTTAAACCCTCAGCAAATTCAGCATCGCGCTTGATAGTTTTTTCGCTAACATTATATTGCTTTGCCAACCTTACAGAAGTAGGCTCTTTTTTGACCTCTGACCCATAAAGGACATTTTGTCCTTTATGCTCATCTCGGGCATATTTCCCTTTTTCGAGCTTTTCGGCATTATATCTCAAGCCTCTCAGGTAAGATGCTTGTTCGGGAATAAGGTTACGCCTACCTAGCTGATTATCAATCATATACTCTTTGGCTTCTTTCAAAGAAGTAAACGAAACCAAGTGTATTTTGAAATCTATTTTATGTTTTTGGCAAATCCCATAACGGTTGTGTCCATCAATAAGGACATAGATATTTTCATTACTGCCAGATGTATCTATGGTGTTGCGAGTGGTTTGCCAGAGCATCAAGGCTTCACGGCAGCCTTCAGCTAAGATATTTTTTTCTAATTGTTTTTGCTCATCATCTTGCAAGGGCGGAATCAAATCACGAAGCTCGTCGAGTACAACAATTTGTTGTTTGATAGCTTCATGATTCAATAAGCTTTGGTCTTTGATAATTGCCTTGGTGCCTAAATTATTGGTATATTTTTTCATGTGATTAAAAAAAGTCGTTTAGTTATTTGAACAAAACTCTTTGGCAAAGTTCAAATAGTCGATAGCACCGTTTGAATGAGCATCGTAGTCGAAAATATTAATTTGAGCAATTTGAGATTCCTTCAACGAAACGTTGATACGGATTTCAGTTTTATAAATTTTGAAATTGCTGAGTGTTTGATAAACATAATCGATCATGTCTTTGTGGACTTTCAAGCGTTTATCTACCATTGTTAGCAATACCCCCTCTACCATCAATTCAGGATTGATTCTTTCTCGAACCTGAGTGATTCTTTCAAAGAGATTGTTGATTCCCTTCATGGCCGAAACCTCAGGCTGTAGGGTTACCAAGCAGCTATTGGATGCCACTAAGGCCGAATTGGTAAAAATATTCAAAGCGGGAGGACAGTCGATTAAGATATAGTCGTAATTTTCACGAAGTGGGCTTATGCGGTTTTTGAGCTGGTTAACTCCCCCCACAGCTTGGACTAATTCCAAATCGGCATAGGCTAGCTCTAAATCACTGGGTGCAAGGTCATAATTTTCGGCGATACTCACAACGGGCAATTCTTCATTTTTTAATAAAGCATGAACAACCTGTTTTTCGGGGTTATCGATACCCAGCGATTGCGACAAGTTACCTTGCGAATCCATATCGATCAGCAAAACCCTAAATCCTAGCTGTGACAAAGCTTTACCAAGGTTGATTGTGGTGGTAGTTTTGCCAACACCTCCTTTGTGGTTGATAATCGAAATAACCTTAGCTTTATTATTTTGGCTTTCGTTATAACCATATTTAATAAGAATTGGATAAAGGGCATTGAGGTGTTTTTGGTTCAGAACTCTGTCGCCATTGAGTGCTTTTGCCAAGGTACTGTTAGGAAGACCAGCCTCTTTTTCCAAAATTGATATAGATAAAGCAGGATTTCTTCTCAGGAATAGGATTGTTTTATCGTGAGATAGCATAGTTTGAGATTTTTATTTGTCCTAAAATTAGGATAAAATAATATATTTGTCAAATTTATTGGACAAA
The DNA here is from genome assembly GCF_000427405.1 of Flectobacillus major DSM 103. Classification (NCBI taxonomy): domain Bacteria; kingdom Pseudomonadati; phylum Bacteroidota; class Cytophagia; order Cytophagales; family Flectobacillaceae; genus Flectobacillus; species Flectobacillus major. The sequence goes on along the minus strand of NZ_ATXY01000005.1, from coordinate 80,282 downwards.
TAGTGTTGAAATAATAAAAAATGAAATTCGCGACTATAAGATAACTATCATAAAAGTTTGTTTATCCCTTTTTACTACAAAAAAAGAAAAAAATGTAACATCTTATAAACCAAGGTTTTTTGATGGATTTGAAGAAAAAATCAAAAAAAAACAATAAAAATGTTTATTCTATAGATTTAGTAGATTATATTTGCTAAACAAGTTGATGTAAAAGCTAGTAGTTATCTAATTCAAATGTAATTTTTATCAATCATACTTTTCAACTTTTGAAATTTTATAATAGTGCAACAAAAAAATTAAATACAGACTAACAACTACTTATAGTAGTATTGCCAAACTTTTGGGAATAAGTTTTTGGGTTAGTTCTTTGTTTTGTATCAATAGCTTATACATTGACTAACTCAATCCTTGGGATTTATTATTAGTACAAATGTTTTTATGTTGCATATTAATATACTTAATCTATATACTTAATCTATATACTTAATATTTTTATAAATTTACCAACTATGTCTGAATTAAACAAAAACAGAAATCAAACGGCCTTGGGCGATGTAGCAGCACGGCAGCTAGCTATTGCTACCCGTACAGTGCCACAGCTTTCGACAATTACGCCAAGATGGCTAACACGCCTATTGAACTGGATTCCAGTAGAATCTGGGGTGTATCGTCTCAACAAAGTAAAAGATGCTACCAGTGTAGAAGTAGATTGCTCTGGCCGAGATGAGCGTGAGCTACCTCATACCTTTGTTGATTATATCGAAAACCCAAGAGAGTACAACCTCAGTGCTGTCAATACGGTATTAGATGTTCATACAAGGGTGTCGGATTTGTACAGCAAGCCTTACAATCAGATTTCTGAACAATTGCGTTTAACGATTGAAACCATCAAAGAGCGTCAGGAAAGCGAGTTGCTCAACAACAAAGAGTACGGTTTGTTGAATAGTGTAGCTCCATCGCAGGTTATCAAAACCCGTAACGGCGCTCCTACTCCTGATGATTTAGATGAGCTTTTAACAAAAGTTTGGAAAGAACCAGGTTTCTTCTTGTTGCATCCACTTACGATTGCAGCTTTTGGCCGCGAGTGTACCCGTCGTGGTGTACCACCCCCAACGGTTTCGTTGTTTGGTTCACAATTCATTACTTGGCGAGGTATTCCGTTGATACCATCAGACAAAGTGCCTATTGAAAATGGCAAATCAAAAATCCTTTTGTTACGTACAGGCGAGAGCCGTCAAGGGGTTGTGGGTTTATATCAGCCAGGGCTTCCAGGCGAGCAGTCGCCAGGGCTTTCGGTACGCTTTATGGGTATCAACGACAAAGCCATTGCCTCTTATTTGATTTCTTTATATTGCTCTTTGGCAGTATTAGTTGACGACGCTATTGCTGTTTTGGAAGACGTAGAAATAGGAAACTACCATGAGTATAAATATTAATCAACCGCAAGGTTTACCCGATATCAAGTTTTTGGAAGAACTGGCCAATCAATTTTTTACGGAATTACCCGTATCAAACCCTGTAGGGATCAATCCCCAAGAACTCAATTATGATTCGTTGGCTAGCCAGCATAGTACCAAAGAGGTACATAGTTTTGCTAGAACCATACCCGAATCAGAAAGTAGTGCATTGGGTTTGCCAAGCTTAGGTGGGGCTGGTATTTCTCCAACAGGAAGTATCAATGCCGTGAATGCCATTGATTTAAGCCATCAACAGCGTAATTTTCCTGACCCCAACTTTGCGGGTCAGGGAAATGTACCGCAGTCGGTTGCAGGAAAAGGTATTTCACCGTCGGCACATCATCAAGGCAACGAAGTAAATCTGGCTAATCCTCAGACAAGCCTGCCCGACCCGCATTTTGCGGGGGCGGGTCGAGTACCACAATCAGTAGCAGGTAGTGGCATTTCGCCATCAATTGAAGGTAATGAAACATTTTCTGGATTACCTTTTGCTTCGGGGCTTGATTTTTTTCCAGTACTAAACACTGTCGTTGCTGATAGTCCTTCTTTTGCCCCTTCTCCACAAATTCCCATTTCTGGGTTGTCGGACGCATCGTATTATTTTTTACAAAATGATACAGGTAAGGATTTGACGAACGCTTTTTTTCAAGAAAAAAAACAACATCCCAAAGCATCGGCTTTTAAGGCTGCTTTTGATGCTAATCTTATCAAAAAGGATTTTCCCATTTTACAAGAAAAAGTAAATGATCGTCCTTTAATTTGGTTAGATAATGCTGCCACAACTCAAAAACCAAGATTGGTAATTGATAGGATTAGCTATTTTTATGAACATGAAAATTCTAATATTCACCGTGCTGCACACGAGTTGGCAGCTCGTTCAACCGATGCCTACGAAGCTGCTCGTGAGAAAGTTAGGGCTTTTGTTAATGCCAATTCAACCAACGAAATTGTATTTGTACGAGGAGCAACCGAGGCCATTAATTTAGTAGCAAAAAGCTGGGGAGAACAAAACCTTCAAGCAGGCGATGAAATTATTGTTAGTAATCTCGAACACCACGCTAATATTGTGCCTTGGCAACAACTGGCAGCAAAAAAAGGGCTGAAATTGAGGGTTATTCCTGTCGACGATGACGGACAGGTAATTTTGGAAGAATACATCAAATTGCTAAACCCTAAAACCAAATTAGTTTCGTTTACGCAGGTTTCTAATGCACTAGGTACGGTTACACCAGCCAAACAGATTATTGATTTGGCTCATCAGGCAGGGGCAAAAACCTTGTTGGATGGTGCTCAGTCGGTATCGCACCTGCGGGTAGATTTAAAGGCTTTGAATACTGATTTTTTTGTATTTTCAGGGCATAAAGTTTTTGGCCCTACAGGTATTGGAGTATTGTATGGCAAAGAGGATTTACTCAACGAAACCCAACCTTGGCAAGGTGGCGGCAATATGATTAAAGATGTAACCTTTGAACATACGCAGTTTCATCCTGCTCCTAATCGCTTTGAAGCTGGTACGGGCAATATTGCTGATGCTGTTGGGCTTGGGGCGGCTATCGACTACGTAAACCACTTGGGTATCGACAATATTAATCAATACGAGCATTATTTGCTGTTGTATGCTACCAATTTACTCAAGGAAATTCCGGGGTTGAGACTTGTAGGTACAGCTCCCGACAAGGCAAGTGTGTTATCGTTTACCCTAAAAGGTTTTACAAACGATGAAGTAGGACAGGCTCTCAACAAAGAAGGTATTGCTGTACGTACAGGACACCATTGTGCTCAGCCTATCTTGAGAAGATTCGGCTTGGAAAGTACAGTACGCCCGTCGTTGGCATTTTATAATACATGTCAAGATATAGATACTTTGGTAGAATCGCTGTATAAACTGAAAAGTGGTTATTAATTTTTTATGTAAAAATTTGAAGATGAGAAATTTGAAGATAGAATTTAGTTGTAATTCCTTTCTGTTTTCAGGTTTTCACATCTTCAAATTTTTGATTTAGTATAACTTCTTCTGTCTCCAAAAACCTTAAAAAAACGCTAGTATGGATAATCCTAATATTCATAATTTCATCGATTTGCTTCATAAAACCCATAAAGCAGAATGGGAGGCAACACCCAAAATTCAAGATGCCATTATTTGGTTAAGTGATTTGATAGAATTTTTGTTTCCTAATAACCGATTACACAAACAATCAACTTATGAAGGGATTTTGAAAAAAAACCAAATAGACCTTGAGAATATTTTACTAAGCTACCTCGACCCTAAAATTATAAATATAGAAGAAAAAGTAAACGCTTTTTATGGGTCGTTAGAAAACCTCTATCAAAATTTAAGAGCCGATGCTACCAAAATCTATGAAAATGACCCAGCTGCTACTAGCATTCATGAAGTAATAGTTTCGTATCCAGGGTTTTATGCTATTGCCGTTTATCGTATTGCCAATACTTTATCAATTTTAGAAATCCCTATTTTACCAAGAATTATTAGCGAACACGCCCACGGAAAAACAGGGGTAGATATTCATCCTAATGCACAAATTGGAGTACCTTTTTTTATTGATCATGGTACGGGTATTGTGATTGGAGCTACCAGTATTATCGGAAAAAACGTAAGTATTTATCAAGGTGTAACGCTTGGAGCTTTGCAGGTTAGCAAAGAATTAGCCGAAACCAAAAGACACCCAACAGTAGAAGATAATGTGATTATTTATGCTAGAACAACCATTTTGGGCGGAAAAACGGTCATTGGGCATCATAGTATTATTGGGGGAAGCGTTTTTTTAACCAAAAGCGTAAGCCCTTATTCTCATGTTTTTAATACACATCAGTTACGGATTGATGTCAAACATGAGGTATTAGATTAAGTGGTTTTTCAGCATGAAGAACTACTTAGGAGCTTAAAAGCCTATACCAAACTGAAACCCAATACCCCATGTGCTAGGTTTATCATTGCCAAAACGGGCAGGCAAGGGAAGAGCTACAAAGTAATTGGTATTTTTGTTTTTCTTGATAACCTTATTGAATACTGGAGTGAAACCAAAACGGCCAGATGTTTCAAAGGCAGCACGTGTTACCAGCGTAAAACCATGCTTAAAACGAAACATTACTCCTGGATGAAATAAGAAATTATTCATTTTGGCTACGTTATTTTCTGACCTAATAAATGGTACAAACTCAAAACTAAAGCCTATTTGGTCGCTTTTTAGAATATTGATTCCTGTTGGCATGCCAACTGTGTAGCTTGACGTAAAATTATGGCTTGTACCTTCCGAACTAAAATTGACAATAGGGTGAATAACACCTACATATCCTGCAATTTTGGGATAGCCCGATGTGTTTTGAGCATTTGTTTTGACAAGAAAAAGCAATGAAATAAATAATGTAAGTAAAGTTTTAGTGTACATCGTAAAGTGTTTTAATGAATAAAAAAAAGGTTATAATAGCTTGAATACAACTCCTGCCAGGCCCGCCAGTATAATGATATAGGGTTCTTGCATTTTTTTGATATATAATAGTGAAGTTCCTGATAATAAGGCTATTAATGCTGTAGGTGTATCTACAATACTGCGAGTGGCAATTACAACTACCGAACCTACAAGAGCCCCTACAACTGCGGCTGTGATTCCCTCTACAAAGGCTTTGATGGATAAGTTGGACGATATTTTTTTGAAGTATGGAGCTGGTAAAATAGTTAATAAATAGCAGGGAAGAAATGTGGCAAAAGCTGCGGCTGTAGCACCCCAAAAGCCTTCAACCAAATATCCAATAAAGCCTACGGTAATTACGACAGGGCCGGGTGTAATCATGGCTACTGCTACTGCATCTAAAAATTGAACTTCGTTGAGCCAATTTTTTTGTACAACCACCCCCTCATGCAAAAAAGGTACAATAGCTAGTCCGCTACCAAATACAAATGCTCCTGCCTTGGCAAAAAATAATATAATATCAACAATTCGTGAATTTTCGATAGGTAATAGCCATGTGCTTGAAACAAGCAAAGGAGAGTGTTTTAAGAGTTTGTTTGACCACTTGGGTGGGAATTTGTACAGCATATAAGCAAAGCCCGATAGTACAAAAAATAATATTTCTTCTCGTTGTGTAAGAATCGTAAAAATGATACTTAGTCCATAAAAAAACCAAAGAAGAGCATTTTTTTTGAAAGACGATACCGTCAATAATCCTACCGACTTTACCGTAAGTTTGTACGAACTAACCGTAATAATGCCTATTACACCAGCCCCAACACCATAAAAAACAGTTTGCATCCATACTAAATGGCTATATTCAACATAACAGTATCCTAATACAACCACCATCAAGAATGAGGGCAATACAAAGGCAATCCCACACAAGGTAGCTCCTACAATACCATAATGAACAAACCCTAAATAGATACCCAACTGAGCCGCCAATGGCCCTGGTGCTAGTTGTGCTAAAGCAAGTCCTGTTTTGTATTCTTCTTCAGAAATCCATTTTTTCTTTTCAACCAAATCTCTGTGCATATAGCCTACCAAGGCTACAGGCCCTCCAAAACCTGAATAGCCGAGTTGGAGGAAATATAAAACGATATTTTTAAGTGAATAATGAGGCATTGAGGGTTTAGTATTTAAGTTTTGTACAAAAATCTATGCAAAACCCTCGCTAAAATAGAACAGAATTAACCTTTTGTATCAGAATTACTTTTTCGTAACATTTTTCTGTAAAAAGAAGGATTTTGACCTGTATGGCTTTTGAAAATGCGGGTAAAATGGCTTTGGTCAGAAAAACCCGTATGATAAGCAATCTCTGTAAGTGTATAATTGGTAGTTTCTAGTAGTTCTATGGCTTTTTCTACCCTCAACTTCCTAATGTATTCGCCATAGCTAAGGTTTTCAAAATATTTTGAAAATTCTCTGGACAAATAAGCTGGGTTTATGTCTAATTCTTTGGAAATATCTTTCAAACTCAACGCCAAGTTGGTGTCTATTTGGTCTTGTAAAATATCCTTTAACTCTTTTGCCCAGGTTGGGGTTTTGCGATGTTGGGTTATTACTTTCTGAAACACATTCACGAGTAGGTCTTCAAAAGGATTTTGAATATGTTTCACTTTTTGAAGATACAATGCCCAGCTGTATAGTGCATCGTATAGCATAAAACCATGCTGAAGTAGCTCGTAGTCGTTTTGAAAATTATAAGCCAAGCCCGCCGAAATAGCCCATAATCCTGCCGAATAGGGCGAAATATCATGTCGGTCGGTGTCGGCACCTCTTATAATATCGGCCATAGTCAAAAGGGCAGGGCTTGAAAGGTGGTATTTTTTTAGCAGAGCATCGAAGGTACATTTATCATTGATATGTGATAATTCTACATTGGGAATATCAAATGGAATAGCTCCAAGTATAGCGGCTTGAGGTAAAACATCGGCAAAAGGGACAAAATAAAACTCAGCTTCGGAATCAATAAAGTTTTTAATAAGCCATGGACACGCTATGCGGTCAATTTTGGGTTTTTCTCGGGTAATCCACTTCATCGTTGATTCGGGTTTATGACTATACAAATACTTAAATGCAATTTTGGATTTCTTTTTTTGGATAAAATGGCTGTATTGTTCATTTAGAAAGTGTGGCTAATAAAATACTCCTCATCCAAAACCGTATAATCCTTTGTACAGCTCAAATGCTGATTATAGTATTTGACAAAGTAATTTAAAAAATGAAAGTAAAAAAAAATATGCTTAGATATTGTATATATGTCTTTTATTAGCCAGATTTTATATTGTTTTTTGGGTAATAAATATAAAAATATGATGAATAAAAGCATTTTAAAAATTCTTTTCTACTAAAATATTGTTATTAAAAAAATCTTATATATCTTTGTCTATAGATATTGTAGATTAATAAGCGAATTGAAAAACCACCTACTCAATGTGCTGTATATTAAGCTATTAAATCATTGTATTTTATCAAATGTGACCATCAAATGCTATCTTAATATAGCATAAGTGGATAAATTTTTGTGGTAAAATAACCAAAAAACTAAACGTCATGTCAATTGTATCTTCTTTTCTAGCAACCAAGGTGGTAAGTTTGTCTAGCATGCAAATGCGATGTTGCTGTTGCACATTGTAGTCTATCTGCTCAACAAGGTTTCCTTGAGCTCTTTTCGTTATACAAAATGTAGTATATATTATATTCCTTTGCGACAGCTTGGTCTAGATTTCTATGATAGTCGGTGGTTGGCTTTTGTAGTATTTAGGCGGGCTGTCGCAAAGGACAACCTTCAACTAAATATATTTCAGAGATGAAAAAAACGATTCTATCCGCTATTGCTATAGCCAGTTTTTTTAGCGTTCAAGCCCAAAATAAAGTGGTATTGAGTGGTACTAAATTTACGTACCCGTTGATAGAAACATGGATTACAGCCTATAAAAAAGTAAATCCAGAAGCACGCATTAAATTAGTCGATAAAAATCAGGAAGGAGCAGAGCAAGCCAATGTACGAATTGCCTCTTACGATATTGACAAGGCTGAATTAAAAGAAAACGAAGTGGCTATTCCTGTAAGTCGCTATGCTCTTTTGCCTGTAGCCAATGCCAAAAACCCCCTTGCCCAAAAAGCTCAAAAAAGAGGAATAAAACAAGAAGACTTGAAAAAGGTGTTTTTGGAAGACCCCGAAGATGCTTTGGAAGATAAAAAAACAGAAGCCAGCTACCAAGTATATACACGTTCGGCAAGGGTTTGTTCTTCTATTACATTTGCGAATTATCTAGGGGCAAAGCCTGACGACATCGTTGGCAAAGGAATTACGGGCGAAGACAAGCACCTACTAGAGGCTATCCGTCGAGATTCATTGGGTGTAACGTATAATAACTTGGGTTATTTGTACGATTTGCAGTCGAGAGCCTTGCAACAAGGCTTGGTAGTATTGCCAATTGATATCAACGACAATGGTAGATTGGACAAAGACGAACAAATTTATCAGGATTTGGACGTACTTATTTCCTATTTAGATAAAAACCCTAAAATAAAGGCAATTCCAGTCGAAAAAGTGTATTTTATTGCCAATACAACTACCGAAAACGACGAGCTTAACCGATTTGTAACATGGGTACAAAAAGAAGGTCAGGCATTTAATCAGCGTTTAGGCTTTTTGAATGTTGGCGAAATATCTGGAAATCAAAGAGCTTCTATTCAGGGCTTAAAGCGTGATGCTAACAAATAATCAATGGAAGCCGTGAGTCAATTAAAGAAACTGTTTTAATGAATAATTAAGTGTTTATTTGGTTGATTATTAGGTTTTTATGGTGTATTGATAAGTTGTTTTGTACTTATGATATAATTTTCACCTTTAACATTTTAGCAAAATGATTACAAACGATATTGGTATTCTAGTCAAAAAAATTGTTGTTAGCATCATCGTTTTTATTACTCCATTATTGATCTTAGGAGGGGGCGTTTGGCTGATAAAACAAATACTTTGACCATAAAGATATTTTGGCTTACCTCAAAACTAACAAAACAATGAGCTTAGATAACCCACTCAAATCTCGTATTATTCGAGATGCCTCAATTAGTATATTGATTTACGCATTGCCTGTCATTTTGATGTTTGCATGGTTTGCCTACAAAGGCGAAAAGCCATGGCTAAAACCAAGTAAGACCGTTCAATCATCTCAAAATAAACTAAACTTTTAACTAGCAATGATTCATTTTATTGAAGCAATTTTTGAAAACCTCAATGGCTGGGGACTTACAGCCCTAACCTTTATACTAGGTATAGCCGAATTTTCTTTGGGTTTATACGGCAAAAAATGGAATACCAACGAAAAGCTATTAGATATAGCTTGCTTTTCGGTACCCAAATTGGTAGTAGGCCCTGCGGTAGCCTATTTTGGCTTGAAAGTATTACCTTTTGTATTGCCCGATGCCAAGAATAGTTTAGCATGGATACCATTTGCTTTTGGTGTGCTTATTATTGCTATTTACGACGATTTGACACAATACTGGTATCACCGCTTACATCATCAAGTACCTTTTTTGTGGCGTTTTCATCGTACTCACCACTCTGCCCCTTATATGGGAATGGCCATGGCTAGCCGCCAGAATGTGATTTATACTATTTTTTTCTCGCAGATATACCTCACTACAGTATTGGTATATTTGGGCTTGGGCTATCCGACTCTTTTTGTTAAAACTATCAAAGGGCTTATTACTAGGCTGGCACATTCAAGTATTAAATGGGATAAACCTTTTTATGATAACAAATGGCTTCATCCTGTAGCATGGGTTTTGGAACGTACTATTTCTACGCCAGCTACACACCACGCCCACCATGCCGATTCTACCGACGACGGAGTAGGCTACTACAAAGGCAATTTTGGTAATATGTTCTTTTTGTGGGATATTATTTTTGGTACGGCTCTTATTACTCGTCAATATCCTTCGGGTTATGGAGTGAAAAACTATCGTGGAGAAGAATGGTATGCACAATTGCTTTGGCCAATTTTCAAGTCGAAGAAAGAAGGAAGTGAGCTTTCGCTCAATGGCCCCGAAGTAGAAGACGAGGTGTATCAGCCAACATTTGAAAAAGCTGAATATCATGCTTATTAGCAATAAACATGTGAAAAAAACGGTCAGACATATATAAGACACTACTTTTACTACTAGGTAATACAACAAATTGATGAGTGAGTTGGCAATTAAAAATCTGATATTCAGACAAGAAATGTACAGTGTACTTTCATATTAAGCACTCACTTAATGTATTCATAACTCGATATTTTATGTTTATTAAAAATGCTAAAAAAAGCCTATTCCTATCTGCAATGATATATTTGTTAATAGGAGGAGAGCTTTTGGCACAAAAAAAGCAAGCAAAGCCTAATATTATTTTGGTGATGGTTGACGACATGGGGTTTTCGGATATAGGAGCATACGGCTCTGAAATACAAACTCCCAATATTGATAAGCTAGCTTTTGGAGGAATTCGATTTAGAGAGTTTTATAACAATTCTATTTGTGCCCCAACAAGGGCATCTTTGATAACAGGACAGTATCCACACAAGGCAGGAGTTGGTTATTTCAATGTTAATTTAGGCTTGCCCGCTTACCAAGGATGGCTCAATAAAGAGTCGCTGACCTTTGCTGAAGTACTCAAGCAAGCAGGATATAATACTTATTTGTCGGGCAAATGGCACGTTGGTAATGATAGCTTATATTGGCCAAACCAACGAGGATTCGATAGATTCTATGGTTTTATTAATGGAGCAAGCAATTATTATCATCACGACAAAGACACTCCTGTTGAATTGGTAGAAGATAACAAACGGATTACCTTGCAACCAGGGCAGTATCTGACCAACGAAATTACCAATCATGCTTTAGCCTATATCGATGAGCAGAAAAAAAGTAAAAATCCTTTTTTCCTCTATGTTGCATTCAATGCTCCGCACTGGCCATTGCAGGCATTACCCGAAGATATTGCTAAATACAAAGGTAAATATCAAATTGGTTGGGATTCGCTCAGAGTACAAAGGTTACAAAAGCAAATTCAATTGGGAATTGTAGCTCCTTCGCAGATTCCTGCTGAGCGAGATACTGAAGTGCCAGCTTGGGATAGTTATACTTACGACGAACAGCAGTTTTGGCAAAGAAAAATGGAAGTGTACGCAGCGATGCTCGACCGTGTCGACCAAAACGTGGGTCGTATTCTAGCCAAACTGAAAGAGTTGAAAATTGACGATAATACATTAATTGTTTTTATTTCAGACAATGGTGCTCAGGGCGGATATATACCTACTGGTAGAAAAAGAACCCGAAACGATGGGCCAATAGGCTCGGCAGGGTCTTATGATTACCAAGAGCAAAGTTGGGCTTCGGCCTCGAATACACCCCTACGCCAGTACAAAAACAACTTTCATGAGGGAGGTATCAGCTCGCCATTTATTGCATGGTTTCCTAAACAAATCAAGGCAGGAGGTATTGTACGAGGAACAGGACATTTAATAGACCTAGCCCCAACCTTTTATGATTTTGCAGGAGCAAGCTATCCTAGTACTTTCAAAGGGCGAACAACAAACCCCTTGGTTGGAAAAAGCCTCAAGGATGTTTTGACAGAAGGAAAAGAATTACAACGAGAACAACCTTTGTTTTGGGAGCGTGCAGGCAACCGTGCAGTGCGAAAGGGCAAATGGAAATTGGTATCAACCTATCCTGAAACAACATGGGAGCTATTTGATATAGACCAAGACCGTGGCGAAACCAACAATTTGGCCAGTAAGAACCCCGAAATAGTAAAAGAACTTATAGCCGATTATCAGGAGTGGGCTAAGAAAACAGATGTCGAGAATTTTGACAAAATCAAACCCGCTGTGTTAGGGATTCCCAATGCGGTTCGTAGAGGGCAATAAGCCACTGTTTTGTCTAGTTTTTGATTTCTTAAAAGTATCACAATGAAAAAACACACATATCCTTGGGCTGTCTTGTCGCTATTTGCTTTTATATGGAGTACCAGCCCAATACAAGCCCAAAATACGCTCACTAAGCCATCAAAACCCAATATCATCTTGGTTTTGGTAGATGATTTGGGATATTCAGATATAGGTTCGTATGGTTCAGAAATCCAAACACCCAATATCGATAAGTTGGCCAACGAAGGAATTCGACTAAAAGAGTTTTATAATAATTCTATTTGTGCCCCAACACGTGCATCACTTATAACAGGGCAATATCCGCACAAAGCAGGAATTGGTTATTTTGATATTAACTTAGGCTTACCACCTTATCAGGGGTACCTCAACAAGGAATCACTCACCTTTGGAGAGGTTTTGCGTAATGCAGGCTATCATACCTATTTGTCGGGCAAATGGCACGTTGGTAACGATACGTTGTCGTGGCCAAAACAACGAGGTTTTGATAAATTCTATGGTATTTTGGGCGGGGCATCTAATTACTTCAATGCCGACAATATTCCTTTAGGGCGTTCGTATCCTGTGGTTTTACTCGAAGACAACAAACGACTAAAACCCAAACCCGATTCTTATTATTTTACCGATGAAGTTACCAATCATGCGATTCAGTTTATCGACGAGCAAAAGAACGAAAACAAGCCTTTTTTCTTGTATTTAGCTTATACTGCTCCGCATTGGCCTTTACAAGCTTTACCCGAAGATATTGCCAAATATCGTGGCAAATACGACAAAGGCTGGGACGAGCTACGAAAAGACCGATTAGCCAAACAAGTAAAACTTGGTATTATTTCGCAGGCTCAGGCCAATGCTGCTGCTACCCGTGACGTAGATGTACCCGAATGGGAAGCCCTCACTTACGACGAAAAGCAACTTTGGAAAGGCAAAATGGAAGTTTATGCTGCTATGGTTGACCGTGCCGACCAAGGAATCGGACGCTTAGTTGCTAAGCTCAAAGCATTGAAAAAAGATGAAAATACCCTAATTATTTTTATCTCCGACAATGGAGCTCCTGCCGAGGATGTTGCTCATTGGGGCGATAAAGCAGGCAACAATAAAGGGCCTGTTGGTACATCAGGGTCGTTTGAGTCGCAAGGTAAAAATTGGTCGTTTGTATCAAATACCCCTTTTCGCTCGTTCAAGTCATTTGCTTATGAAGGAGGAATTAGCTCGCCATTTATAGCATGGTTTCCTTCCAAAATCAAGGCAGGGCAAATTGCCAAAGGTACAAGCCATTTGATAGATATTGCTCCAACCATTTATGAGCTGGCCGAAGCAAAATACCCAAGTGAATATAACGGACATACAGTGAATCCTTTGCCGGGTAAGAGCTTGACTCCTTTGTTATTCAACAACCAAGAAATTGTGCGTGAGAAACCTATTTTTTGGGAGAGAGCAGGCAATCGAGCCGCACGAAAAGGCAAATGGAAATTGGTATCTATTTATCCAAGCTATCAATGGGAACTCTACGACCTTGAAAATGACCGAGGTGAGTTACAAAATGTAGCTAATAAATATCCGTTGGTGGTAGATGCCCTTTCGGCAGAATATTTTGAATGGGCAAAAGAAAATGGTGTAGTAGATTACGACAAAATTAAGCCTCAACAGCCACTTTTACCTGTAAAGAAAAAACCTTAACTTTTTGTGAACCCTTAAATTTAGTATCATGAAAAAACATATATTTTCCCTTTTAGTTTTGTTGGCAGTTTCATGCCAGACTTTTGCCCAAGACCATAAACCAACTGCTTTGGCCGATTTTGCGGCTAAAGTAGCCGCACAGACCCGTCCCCAAATTTTAGATGCCAGAAGTGCCGAAGAATTTGCATTGAACCATATCGAAGGGGCTATTAACCTTACCCAGCAAACAGAAGGATACCTAACTATTCTAAGTTCTTTAGATAAGCAAAAGCCTGTTTTTGTGTATTCTATTGGCAATGGCCGAAGTGCCGTTCTGTCAAAAGACCTTCTTACAAAGGGTTTTACCGAGGTCTATGAACTTGAAGGAGGAATTGGTAGCTGGGTTGGGGGCGGAAAACCGCTATTCACTACTGCCAAAAAATGATTGTCTTCTTCAGAATTTAATCGTATTTTGGTCAGTAATAAATTAGTTTTAGTAGATATAGGTTCAAAGTATTGTGGTGCTTGTAAAAAAGTAAAACCTGTTTTAGAAACACTTCGTCAAGAAAATGGGGAAGCCCTCAAAATTGTAGAAGTAGAACTGGAAGAAAGCCCTGCTTTGATAGCTTCTCTCAAAACAGTTACTTCATTTCCGTATTTGATTGTTTATAAAGATGGTAAACCAGTTTTGAAAAAAGCTGGAATAAAAGATTTAAAGATAGAAATAGACCAAGCTTTGGCAAAAGCTAAAGTATTGTAATAAAGTAATTTATGAAAGTTTTAAGCTCTGTTATATTGTTAGGATTAGGTGGTATTGCTGCTGTTAAAGGTGGCGGTGAATCGAAAAAAAAAGCTAAGAACCCTCAAGCTATTACCGTTTGTCAGACAGCCTGTAAAGCTACTAGCTCAAAAAGAGCATTGTTGATGCAATCTGTACAAACCACAATTGCCCAAAAGGTTTCTACTGCAGGGATGGTTTTGGTTGAAGGTGGTACTTTTGCTATGGGGACATCCGAGTTTCCAGATGCTCAACCTGTGCATAAAGTAACGGTAAATAAATTCTTGATTGATGAACACGAAGTCACCAATGCTCAATTTGCCGAGTTTGTCAAAGCTACCCAATATGTAACAGTAGCTGAAAGGCCCCTTAATCCCGCCGATTATCCGGGTGTCCCTCTCGATAAATTAGTACCGGGGTCTGCGGTTTTTAAGCCTACAAAAGATAATGTGTCGCTCAACAATTATCAACAATGGTGGGAATACGTAGCAGGAGCTAATTGGAGGCATCCAACTGGGCCAGAAAGTAGCATCAAAGGGCGTGAAAATTATCCAGTTGTACAAATTTCGTATGAAGATGCACTGGCTTATGCTAAATGGGCAGGTAAGCGATTACCAACTGAAGCAGAATGGGAATTTGCCGCCAGAGCAGGCCGACCCAATACCAAATATTATTGGGGAAGTCAACTAAAACCACAAGGCAAATGGATGGCTAATATTTATCAGGGAAGTTTTCCTAATAATAATACAGCCGAAGACGGCTTTGCTGATGCTGCTCCTGTAAAGTCATTTTCTAAAAATCCGCTAGGCATTTACGACTTAGAAGGAAACGTTTGGGAATGGTGTAGCGATTTGTATCGCCCTGATTATTATAAAAATAGTCCTAAAATTAACCCTAAAGGGCCTACAAGTAGCTACGACCCCGACGAGCCAGGCGTTGAAAAGCATGTTCAGCGAGGCGGATCGTTTCTTTGTAGCGACCAATATTGTATCAGGTACGTAGCTGGTAGTCGTGGCAAAGGCGAAACCTCTAGTGCTTGTAATCATTTAGGATTTAGGTGTGTAAAAGACCTCTAGTGACACTGTAAAATACAAAGGCTAGTTATCAACTTTTTGGCAAGAATACCTTATAGTTACTTGGTGGCTTGTGTGTTATGTCTTTGTTTAAAGGCTACCTTTTTCACTTTGTCTTCGAGGTTATTATTACCTATTTAGCCTATACGGTCTTAACGATTCATTGGCTCGCTAAATTAATTATTTATACCAAAGTAATGCTAATCAAGTGTGTTAGAAAGCATAATATGAAATTAATTTTATCACGAAATAGTATAGTTAAACTATAGAATAAATAAACAATGAAAAACAAATTTTATTATCTCTTTATGCTACTGTCGGTTATTGTCGTAGGTCAGACCTTTGGGCAGCAAGCGGCAACAATTACAGGTAAAATTGTAGACTCCAAAACCAAAGAAGCGATTATTGGAGCTGCCATTTCGATAAAAGGAACATCAGGCGGAGCCAACACCAATGTCAATGGGGAGTTTTCGTTTAAAACAACCAAGAAGCCACCATTTACCGTATTGGTTACCTTTGTAGGTTATAAAAGACAAGAAATAGAGGTGTTTGAAATAGAACCACTCAATATCAAGCTAGTAGAATCAAAAGGTCAACGCCTCGACGAAGTAATTGTGGTAGGTTATGGTACTCAGAAAAGAAGCGATATTACTGGGTCGATAGCCTCTGTTCCACTAGAAATCAAATCACAGCCTGTTGTTTCGGTAGAACGCCTATTGCAAGGCTCAATTGCTGGGGCAATTGTTACACAAACATCTGGACAGCCTGGCGGTGGTGTAAGTGTACAAATTCGTGGAAATAACTCTATTACAGCTGGTTCAGACCCATTGTATGTAATAGACGGCTTCCCAATCAACAACGATTATTCTTTGAACGATGCAGGTGTAACTGATGGCTCAAAAATCAACCCATTATCAACCCTTAATACCGCAGACATTGAATCTATAGACGTATTGAAAGATGCCTCAGCAACAGCTATTTATGGTTCTCGTGGAGCAAATGGTGTAGTGATTATCACTACTAAAAATGGTACAAAAGGAAAATCATCTATCAATTACGATGCCTATTATGGTGTACAAGAAGTAATCCGTACTATTCCGCTTTTGAATGCAGGCGAATGGTGGGCTTTGCGTAAAGATGCCGCCAAAAACTCGGGCAAAACAGCTACATTACCATCGGTTTCGGGCTATACATTAGACACTTCGGGTGTTGGTACAGACTGGCAAGCAGCAGCCTTTCGCAAAGCTAGTATTCAAAGCCACAGTATTTCTATTTTATCAGGAAGCGATAAAACTCGTCTGTCTGTTTCTGGAAACTATCTAAAACAAGACGGGATTTTACAAAATACTGATTTTGTTCGTTATTCTGGTCGTTTTGCTTTGGACCATGATTATAGCAAAAACTTTAAAATTACCTCAAGTTTAGTAACGAGCTATACTAAATCAAGTGTTGCTCCATCTGCTATTGTTGGTAACTTACTACTAACTCCTCCGTCGTTACCGGTTTATAGAGCAGATGGTTCTTTTGTGGTATTAAGTCCATTTGAGTCTGCTTTACAAAACCCTATCAACTCATTATACAACCAGTTGAACGAAACAAAAACCAATCGTATATTAGGTAATGTAGCTGGAGAATTGACATTGGTTGAAGGCTTAAAATTGAAAGTTTTGTTTGGTATTGATATCCTCGACAACAAACAAAACCGCTATCTGCCAAGTACAACGGCTGAAGGGCAAGCCCTAAGTGGCTTAGCAACAGTAGGTTCTGTGTTTACTACCAACTGGCTAAATGAAAATACGTTGTCGTATGAAAAAGCCCTCGGACAAAAAGGTAAATTAAACGCTATTGTTGGTTTTACAGCTCAACAATCCAAAACCGAAGGAACTGTTGCTGAAGCGGCTGGTTTTGCAACAGATGCTTTTGGCTATAACAACTTGGGTACTGGTATTACAAACCGTACTCCTCGTTCTTATGCAAACGATTGGGCTTTGGCATCGTATTTAGGTCGTGTCAACTACTCGTATGATGACCGTTATTTATTGACTTTGACATTAAGAGCCGATGGTTCTTCCAAATTTGGGGATGGTAACAAATGGGGGTATTTCCCTTCGGCAGCTTTTGGTTGGAATATCAGCAATGAAAAATTCTGGCAACAGTCAAATACCATTAATCAACTTAAATTTCGTTTAAGTGCAGGTTCGACAGGTAACCAAAGTATTCCTGCCTACCAATCGCTATCGCAATTGGCCTATTTCCGTTACAACTTCTCTAATACTACAGTTTCGGGTTATGCCCCCAATACAGTACCAAACTCAAACTTAGGCTGGGAGAAAACCTTCCAAGTCGATGCTGGTTTTGATGTAGGATTATTCAACAACCGTATTAGTTTAGTGGCGGATTATTACTACAAAAAAACAACAGATTTGTTATTGACTCGTACTGTTCCGGGTACATCGGGTTTATCTGATTTCTATAATGGACAGGCTTCTACGATTTATCAAAATATTGGAGCTGTTTCAAACAAAGGATATGAAATTTATATTAACTCACACAATGTAGATATCAAAGGTTTCAAGTGGAATTCAACCTTGGTATATTCTAAAAATATCAACGAAATCTTGAGCTTAGGCGATGGCGTATCACAAATTATTCCATCTATTTCGTCGCCATCTATTGCTAAAGTTGGCTATCCTGTGGGTTCATTTATTGTATACCAAACCGATGGTGTAATTCAAAGCGGCGAAACACCATTAACGCCACAGTCTAATAAAAGCCCTGGAGGACAGAAATATAAAGATATTAACGGCGATGGTGTAATTACACAAGCAGGAGACAGAGTGGTGATTGCTAATCAACCAGATTTTACAGCGGGTTTAACCAACACCTTTAGTTACAAAGGTTTTGATTTGTCTATTTTCTTTCAAGCCAACGTAGGTGGCAAAATCTATAATGCCAACCGTGCCAACCTAGAATTGGGAACAGGTTATACCAACGCTACTCGTGATTTATTGAACCGTTGGACACCATCCAATACCAATACTGATGTAAAAGCGGCTTTCCAAGACCCAGCCGTTACTATTTCTGACAGATTTATTGAAGATGCAACTTACTATCGTTTAAAAAACATTTCGTTTGGATATAATTTCCCAGCGAAGTTTTTGAAAAAAACGCATTTGAAAAATCTTAGGTTATACATCTCGGCTCAGAATGCTGCTACTTGGACGAAATACACAGGTTTTGACCCAGAGGTTAGCTTAAACGGCCAATCGCTTATCAATAAAGGGGTTGACTCGGGTGTATACCCCAACAGCAAATCTTACCAAGCAGGTTTATCAGTATCATTCTAAAAAGCTGTAAGCAAATGGCATTAGGCAATAAGCACAACCAAACTGCTTAAAGCCTATTGCTTATAGCCCCATGAAATCAAAATTAATTTCGGAATACCATGAAAGTACTAAAATATATCGCTCTTGCAAGTATCGGATTAACGGCGAGTTCTTGCGAATCATTTTTGAAAGAAAACCCCGCTTCTATTATTTCAGAAGACCAATATTACAAAACGCAAACGGATGCTATCAATGCCGTCAATGCGGTTTATTTCTTATTAAACTCGGGTGGGCCGTCGGTGCAAACACCTTACAATACATTGTTTAATACGGGAATGAATTTTGCAGGCGACGACGAAGACCCAGGGCCAGGAGCAACCAACCCCGATGTACGCTCATTGGCAGTATTGGCTCATTCTTCATCAAATTTGCGTGTATATGAACTTTGGCAACAACACTATGCTGCCATCAAAAAAGCCAACGTAGCTTTAGAAAAAATTCCAGCCATCAATATTGATGCAACGCTTAAAGCTCGTTTGCTGGGTGAGACCAAGTTTTTAAGAGCCTTGTATTACTTCAATCTAGTGCGTCTATATGGTGATGTACCATTGATTACATCTTACCAAAAGTACGTAAATGCGGCTGATTATGCCATTGCCAAATCGCCATCAACAGAAGTGTATGCTCAAATTGAAAAGGATTTGACAGAGGCCGCTGCTGTATTACCAACTACCTATAGCTCGCCCGATGTAGGTAGAGCTACTTCGGGTGCCGCCAAAGCATTGTTATCAAAAGTGTATTTGACCAAAGCTTCATTACCGTTGAATCTTACTCAAAATTATGCCGATGCCGTAAAAAAAGCAGAAGAAGTACTTTCGCCTGCCGATGGCGGAACAGGCAATTATGGCTATGATTTGTTCGATAATTTTGCAGATGTGTTTTTGCCTGCTACCAAAAATGGTAAAGAACATATCTTTTCGGCTCAGTTTAAATCAAATGCTCAACTACAGGGAAACAACCAAAACCCTCGTTCTATTTTGACTGGTATTCCGGGTTTGTCTGGAGGATATGCCGACATGGTACGTTTCTATACGGTAGGAAATGATAAGTTTTTTAGCGTATACAAATTGTATGACCCTGCCGACAAACGCAAGCGTGTAACCTTTGTCACCAGCTTTACAAGCCCAACCAACGGTAGAAAGTACGGCTTACCTATTGCCAATCTGGCTGTGCCAAACGATTCAACGCCATTTTTCAACAAAACTTGGGACCCGAACTCTACTTCTGTCACAAACGAGTCAGCGGCTAATGTTGCTATTATTCGTTATGCCGAAGTGTTATTAATTCATGCCGAAGCCGAAAACGAACTGAATGGACCAACTGCCAAGGCTTACAAATCGCTCAACCGTGTTCGTCGTAGAGCAGGATTGCCAGATTTACAAACAGGCTTGACCAAAGACCAATTCCGTGAAGCGGTGTATCTTGACCGTCGTTTAGAAGTGGTATTTGAATACCAACGTTGGTTCGATTTGATTCGTCAAAAAGACGCTTCGGGCAAAAGTACATTTGTGGCTAATCTCCAAAAAGTAGGTAAAACCAACGCTACCGACAAGCACCGCTTATATCCGATTCCACAATCAGAAATCGACAATAACCCTAAGTTGGAGCAAAATACGCTTTGGAAGTAACTATTGAGTGAATTGTGAATGGGAGATTTTAAAAAGTATAAATTCTTCTAAGCCAGTAAGCATTTAGATAATATATGTTTACATTCTTTTAGAAATAAAAATACCTCATTCACAACTCACTAATTTGCTCAATTTCTTAATTACATACACACATAATTCATTTGAGAAACCTTATGTGTATTAAAACAAATTTAAGCCAAAAATGAATGAAACAACTTTACAGAATATTCAGTGTACTCATTTTCAGTTTCATTATTTTTTCAATAAAAATACAAGCTCAAAAAAGCTATCATCATAATCTTTCTTGGGGAAGGTTAGTCCTTACCGACACCATCCATAAAAGGCTTAGATGGGAGTTGTACTTGCAACATAGGCGACAAAATGTTGAGCAATCGGATTTTGATATATTCGAAGCCAGTCAATTTACGAGTTATTGGGGTTGGTTACATTATACAGTTTCATCAACGACAAAATTCTCATTTTCTCCTTTGGGATATTTCAAAAGCTGGATTTTAGTAGCTAAACCAGCAGACATAGAAAAACCCGAAATCACAGAATGGCGTATTTCGGCGAGGGTTGATAATGAAGTAAAAGGAAAATATTTTAATCTGATAAATAGATATGGGCTTGAATATAGGCAAAGAGATTTACTCAACAATGGCGTTTTTCAGCCCAATTGGAGGGTTCGCTATATGTTACGCTTTGAAAAAACACTTAAACCATCTTGGCTTCCCAAACCTATCACCTTGGTTGCCAATGATGAAATATTTATCCAATTCGGGAAAGCTGTGCGTGGAAATCCGAATATTTTCGACCAAAACAGGGTTTATGTAGGTTTTAATTACCCCATAACCAAAAATATCAAAACCAGTCTTGGGTACATCTGGGGAATCCAAGAGCGACCTTCTGGAACAGAAACCGATTATTCAAACATCATTTGGGGCGTATTGACCTTTGATAATCTTTTTAGTCAGTTTAAGAAAAAAAGAGTCTGACAATCAATCACTAAACCACTCATTACTAAATAATACAATGGCATTTTTCAAGAAGAAAATCGTAAAAATAGGCTTACCCGTACTGGGCGTATTGGGGCTTGCTGCGGTGTATTTGCTTCGCCCGATTAATACAGATGATACCTTGGTAAAAGTGGACGAAGTGTTGGCAAAAGGAAAACGTGATTTCTTGGCTCAACCTGATTCAACACCAAACCACGCCAAACCTAATGTAATTATTCTGCTGGCTGATGATTTGGGCAAGTACGATATTTCTTTGTACGGTGGCAAGGCCGCACCCACACCAACGATTGATTCCTTGGCGGCTTCGGGCGTTACGTTCACCGATGGCTATGTGTCTGCTCCGATTTGTTCACCTTCTCGGGCAGGTTTGCTCACGGGCAGATACCAACAGCGTTTTGGGCATGAGCTACAACCTGGCGACCGTTACCCTAAAAATAACTTGGAATACTTGGCGGTAAAATATTTTATGAATACCAACGACTGGCATCCAAATCCCAAAATTACCTATCCAAGTGCCAAGTCGATTGCTTCGCAAGGTTTGCCACAATCTGAAATTACGTTTGCCGATTTAGCCAAAAAACAAGGATATGCCACAGGAATTATCGGTAAATGGCATTTGGGACATACCAAGGGCTTTACGCCTTTAGAGCGTGGTTTCGATTATCATTATGGTTTTTATCAAGCATTTTCGCTTTTTGCCCATGAAGATAATCCCGATATTATCAACCATCACCACAGCGATTTTACCGACAAAATGATTTGGGGCAATGGTCGAGTTGGCACGGGTCGCATCCGTAGAGATACGACAATTATTGATGAAAAAGCATTTTTAACAGAAAAATTTGCCGAAGAAGCCACTGCTTTTATTGATAAAAACAAAAAGAAGCCTTTCCTTTTGTATGTGCCTTTCAATGCACCACATACGCCTTTTCAGGTTCGTAAAAAGTATTACGACCGTTTTGCCCACATAAAAGACGAAAACAAAAGGGTGTATTATGCCATGATTTCGGCTTTAGACGATGCCATTGCTCAGATTTTGAAAAAAGTAAAAGACGAAGGTTTAGAAGAAAATACCCTTATCGTTTTTGCCAGCGACAATGGCGGTGCTACCTACACACACGCCACAACTAACGCACCCCTCAAAGGCGGAAAATTCTCTCATTTTGAAGGCGGTATCAATGTGCCTTTTGCCTTGCGTTGGAAAGGCAAAGTTAAAGCTCATACAGTTTACAGTCAGCCTGTGAGTACGTTGGATATATTTAGTACGATTGCTTCAGTCATTGGTGCAAAACTACCCAGCGACCGTACTTACGATGGCGTTGATTTGGTCAATAAAGTAAACAAAAACGAAGAAGCACACGCCAGTTTGTATTGGCGTTCGGGCGATGCCAAAGCTATCAGAAAAGGCGATTGGAAATTGGTGATTAGCGGTAAAAACCAGAAACACTGGCTCTATAATCTCAAAAAAGACAAAGCCGAAACGAATGACTTATCAGGCGAAAACCCTGCTAAATTAAAAGAATTAAGTAAAGCCTTAGAGCAGTGGGAAAAAGAATTACTAAAACCCTTGTGGCCAAGCATAATGCACTATGAATTCAACTTTGGCGACGAAAAATATTTGGTTGATTTATAAATAGCGATGGGCTTCCATTTATCAGCCCTCGGCCAAGCAATATTTGCTCTAAGATTTTAAAAACATCAAAATATATCGAACATGAAAACAAATGAACTTATTTATTCTCTGAAAAAACTTTCCTTGTTATCCCTATCAATGGGAATAGCTACAAGTACATTTTCTCAAACCAAAGTGGATCAGTCTTGGAAAAATGCTCCTTTGCAAAACATCAATTATTTAAAAAAAGCCCCAAAGGATGCTCCCAATATTATTTGGATTCTGATAGACGATATTGGTTTTGGAGCAGCAAGTGCTTTTGGAGGATTAATTCATACTCCCAATTTAGATTCATTAGCTAATAGAGGTTTACGATATACCAATTTTCATACTACGGGCATTTGCTCGCCTACGCGTACGGCTTTGTTGACAGGCAGAAACCAACATACTGCAGGCATGGGTTTATTCCCTCATGTTGCGGCTCGTGCTGAATATCCAGGGTATCATGGTTTTATTCAGCCTGAAAATGGAACAATTGCGGAAACATTAAGAGAAAATGGATATAGTACTTACCAGTTGGGTAAATGGCATTTGACCCCTGATGAAGAAATAACCGACCTCGGGCCTTTTGATAGATGGCCTTCAGGGAAAGGTTTTGACCATAATTTTGGCTTCTTGGGTGGAGCAACCGACCAATACAAACCTGATTTGGTGGAAGACAATGTTCACATCAAACCCGATGGAAGTCATTTAAACAAACTGATAACTGATAAAGCCATTAGTTATTTGACCAAACACAGAAGTATTTCGCCCGATAAGCCTTTCTTTTTGTATTATGCTCCTGGGGCAACCCATGCACCGCATCAAGTAGATAAAGAATGGAGCGATAAATACAGAGGCAAATTTGACGAAGGCTGGGACGTGTACCGAGAAAAAGTATTAGCCAATCAGAAGAAATTGGGGCTTATACCAGCCGATGCTCAATTGCCTGAAAGAAATGAATTGATTAAGGCTTGGAAAGATTTACCAGCCGATGAGAAAAAACTTTCTGCTCGTTTCTTTGAAGTATATGCGGGCTTTTTGGAATATACAGATTATGAAATTGGTCGTTTAATTCAACATTTGAAAAAAAAGGGACAATATGAAAACACAGCCATTTTTGCCATTATTGGCGACAATGGTGCTAGTAAAGAAGGTAGCGAATATGGTGTAATTAATAGAGCGGGCTTGGGTATTGCCAAAATCAAAAGGGAAGATTATAAGCAATCGTTATTGGCACAAATCGACAAAATTGGTGGAAAAGAAGTAACAACCGAAGCCAATTATCCGCTTGGTTGGGCTCAGGCTGCCAATACACCATTCAAACTTTGGAAACAAGATGCCAATGCCGAAGGGGCAACGCACAATCCGCTGATTTTTAGTTATCCAAAATTATTGAAAGAACAAGGAGGAATCAGAGGGCAATACACGCACTTGATTGATTTATTTCCTTCGGTTTTAGAATTAATTGGTGCGAAGGAATTAGAGACAATTCGTGGTGTAAAACAAAATCCTTTGCAGGGAAACAGTCTTGTTTTTTCTATCAAAGACAAAAACGCTCCTTCACGACACACTCAACAGTATTATACTATTCTTGGCAACAGAGCGATTTATAAAGATGGCTGGAAAGCTGGAGCTGCACATCACCCCAATTTGTTTGACCTTTTTGGCTATGATGGCGAACCACTAAAAAAATATGTAAACGACCCTGCCAACGAAACTTGGGAGTTGTACAATATCAACGAGGATTTCAACGAAAGAGTAAACCTTGCCGACAAGTATCCTGAAAAGCTGAAAGAATTAAAGGCTTTGTTCGATGCAGAGGCCGACAAATATCACATCTATCCATTAATAGATGCCGAATTTGTGATTCAAAGAGCTTTTAAAGCTCGTCTCCTGAATCCTCAAGCTCAACCCAATACAGCAATCCATAAATAAGATTTTGTAAACAAGTATAAAAATATGAATTTAGCCATCAATAGAAGAACATTCATCTCCAGCTCTCTTGTCCTTTCGGCGGTTTCTTTGTTGAAAGCCCAAGGTTTGCACAGCAACGACGACTCGGTAATTGCCACAGCAAAAGAGGCTTATATTTTTGGTTTGCCCTTGGTTCTTACCGATTTAACCCGACTTGTAGGTACGTTCGGCACAAGAACATCCAACCAATTTAACCATAGCAAGGCTTTTCCAGACCATACATTCAAGGCGGTGGTTCGTCCCAATAACGATACTTTTTACTCATCGGCATTCTTGGATTTAGGAGCAGAACCTATCATTTTGGATATTCCAGATACCCAAGACCGCTACGCTGTTTTTCCTTTGGAAGATGCTTGGACAAATATTTTTGCTTCTTTCGGCAAAAGAACCACGGGTACAAAAGCCCAACGCTACGTAATTACGGGGCCAAAATGGCAAGGAAAATTACCCAAAGGCATTGAAGAAGTAAAAGCCCCAACCGATTTGGTTTGGATTATCGGACGTATCCAAGTGAATAGCCCCGAAGACGGCAAAAACTTTGTCAGCAAACTGCAAGACGGTTTGAAATTGACACCTCTGAGTCAATTAGGGAAAAAAGAACCTGTTGCGTCCAATACTGTTTCTGTCACCTACACGGTTGAATCTACTGAAGCGGCACAAGTATTAAAAAGCAAAAGAAACGTAGTAGAAGCCCTCAAAAAATTAAGTCTTGAGGAATATTTTACCTATTTGAATGAGCTTTTAGTAAAAAATCCTGCTTTTGAAGCTGATAAAGCAGCCTTAGAAAAATTTGCCAATATTGGTATCAAAGCAGGCGAAAAATTCAGTTTGAATGCCTTCGATACACCTACCCAAACCGCTTTACAAAAACTACCTACCGAAATTATTGCAGCCTTAGACAAAGCAAGAACCATTCTTACCAACGACAACGACCGCAAGCCAGACGTTACGATTGGGCATTATGGTACAAATTACCAGAAAAGAGCCGCCGTTGCGTATTTTGGTTTGGGAGCTTTGGGGCCAGAAGATGCCGTTTATTTAGGCTATCGACAAGATGAACAAGGGCAACCATTGCACGGAGACAACAAGTATGTCATTCATTTCGAGCCGAATAAAACACCACCTGCACGAGCTTTTTGGTCGATTACCTTGTACGATAAAGCTGGATATTTGGCAGAAAATGCCATTCGTCGCTACGCCATTGGTGATAGAAGCAACCTCCATTACAATGCTGATGGCTCATTAGATATCTATATCCAGCACGAAGCTCCAAGCAAAGCCCAAGAAAACAACTGGCTTCCTGCCCCCAAAGAAGCGTTTAATTTATCTGTAAGAATTTACTGGGCAAGCGACGAATACCTCAAAACAGGCAACTGGAAAAAACCACCGATAAAGAAAGTAATTGTGAATGGCTAATGCGATTTAAGTGGGAGTGTTGTTTTGTTAAATGAGTTTTATTAGTAATAAATATTTTAAAAGGCAATACTCCTCATTTTATTTATCTTGATTATAGCTAACCTATCAAGTGTACTCAAAAAGTTATAAGATTTTTCCGTGAAAATGGTTATAGTTCAAATCTATGACATACCCTTGCTAGCGGTCTATCAGTTTTTTGGGGCAACGATACCAGATGGCAAATACTAATGACAGTTTATGTTTAACCTAATAAATTTACATACAACTATGAATACTAATATTAGCAATCATTATGCTTTTGGTATTGGCGTTGGCGGTCTTATCTCATGCAAATAGTGTAAGAAGCATATATTTTTATGCAAAACCATAATAGTATTTTTCTAATAATAGAAATTGTTGGTACTATTTGTGTATTTTGTTTTAATAAATAAAGAAAATGAATAATTAGTATACTAAAATTATATACTATATAGAATAAAATACTTAACTTGCACAAAATCTCAGAAAACACTAGCAGTAGGGTCTTAGAAAAATTATTCTAGGATTTTTTTAGAAACAAATAGTCTATTAAGTATATAGAATTAATTCTTTTTTTGAGCCATTGTTTTAAAACTTAAATATCTATAATCGGATGAAACATTTTTTCAAATTAACCTTTTTAATATGGGCAATAGCCTTACCTATAGTAACATTAGCCCAAGATAAACCCATTATCAATGCAACTGTTTCAGGTAAAATAATAGACTCAAAGACAAACGAACCGCTTATTGGTGCTGCTATTCAAATCAAGGGAACTACCAACGGCTCTACTACAGATGTAAATGGGGAGTTTTCATTAATTACAGGTCAAAAACTTCCATTTAGTGTAATCATCTCGTTTGTAGGTTATATCAAAAAAGAAGTGGTAATCAGAACAGACAAGGCGGTTATCTCGCTAGATGAAGACGTAAGTCAATTAGCCGACGTGGTAGTGTCTTCTCGTCGTCGTCAGGAAGCTGTACAAGATATTCCTATTCCAATTGCTGTAATTCGTGGTACTGCTGCC
Organism: Flectobacillus major DSM 103; assembly: GCF_000427405.1. Lineage (NCBI taxonomy): Bacteria > Pseudomonadati > Bacteroidota > Cytophagia > Cytophagales > Flectobacillaceae > Flectobacillus > Flectobacillus major. The sequence goes on along the minus strand of NZ_ATXY01000005.1, from coordinate 52,791 downwards.
GAAGATGCAGGAGCATTTAATGTAAACCGTCTGAAAGAATTAGTACCAACAGTACAGCTTTATGCTTCAAATGCTCGTAATACTACTTTGAATATCAGAGGTTTAGGTTCAACATTTGGTTTGACAAACGATGGTATCGACCCAGGAGTAGGTTTTTATGTAGACGGTGTATACTATGCTCGTCCTGCTGCTACAGCACTTGACTTTGTAGATATTGAACGTGTAGAAGTATTGCGTGGCCCACAAGGAACATTGTTTGGTAAAAACACAACGGCTGGTGCATTCAACATTACAACTCGTGAAGCTAGCTTTACGCCTACAGCAAGCTTTGAATTAAGCTATGGTAACTACGGCTATATTCAGGCAAAGGGGTCTCTTTCGGGGCCAATCAATAAGCACTTGGCTGCAAGAGTTTCATTTTCAGGTACTCAAAGAGATGGATTGTTTTATAACGTAACAACTCAACAACGTATCAACGATATTAATAACTTAGGATTGAGAGGTCAATTACTCTACACGCCATCAGACAATGTCAAGGTAACCATCATTGGTGATTTTTCTGACCAAAAACCCAATGGATATGGCTGGCCAGTAGCTGGTGTTGTGCCTACAAAACGGGCTGCTTATCGTCAGTTCAATGCAATTATTGCAGATTTAGGTTATAAAATTCCTTATAACAGTGCATTTGACAGAGTTTTGGACTTAGATACACCTTCAAAAGCTGATAACTCATTGGGTGGTGTTTCTGCCAATGCCGACATCAAAATTGGTAACGGAACTTTGACTTCAACTTCAGCTTGGCGTTTTTGGAAATGGACTCCTCTCAATGACCGTGACTATACTGGCTTACCTATCTTTACGATTTCGTCAGGAAACTCAGTACACGACCAATGGTCACAAGAACTTCGCTATTCAGGTAAAGTATCTTCTAATTTGAGTGGTGTAATTGGCTTGTTTGGTTTGTGGCAAGATTTGAAATCAGACCCCGTTCAAACAGAGGAAGCTGGTTCGGCACAATGGCGTTTTGCTCAAAGCTCAACAAGTGCTTTATGGAAAACCCCAGGCTTGTTTGATAACTTTGGTATTCGTACAACTAACAGAATCCAAAGCACAAGTTTAGCGGCATTTGCTCAAGTTGACTGGGCTGTTAATGAAAAAATCCACGTTTTGCCAGGTCTTCGTTATAACTACGACAAGAAAACTGCCAACTATAGTAGAGTCACTTATGGTGGCTTACAAACTACCGACCCTGCTCTTATAGCATTGAAAAACGCAGTATATACCAACCAAGCATTTGATACTGAAGTAAGTGAAAGTAATTTGTCGGGTCAATTAACTTTACAATATAAAGCTTCAAAAAATATAAATGCTTATGGTACTTATGCTATCAGTTACAAACCAATTGGGGTAAATATTGGTGGACTTCCAACAGCCAATGGACAAGTACTTATCGACCTAGCTAAAGTAAAACCAGAGGGTGTAACGCACTATGAATTGGGTGTTAAAACAAGACCAACTTCAAATTCATTCTTGAACGTTGTTTTATTCAACGACGATATTAAGGATTATCAAACTCAGGTACAAACTCCAGAACCAGGTGTAAACAGAGGTTATTTGGCCAACGCCGAAAAAGTACGTGTAAGAGGCGTAGAAGTAGAAGGTAATGTAAGATTAACAAACTTTACTTTTAATGGTTCGGTTGCTTATACAGATGGTAAATATGTATCATTCACAAACGCTCCAGTACCTTTAGAAGAAGTTGGTGGTACACAAGCATTCAAAGATGTATCGGGGGGCGATTTGCCGGGTATTTCAAAATGGTCAGGTTCATTTGGTGCTGAGGCTACTCACAAAGGGGGATTCTTCGGTTTGAAAGGTAACTATTTCGTAGCTGCAGATATTTATTTCCGCTCGAAGTTCTCTTCTAGTCCATCACCTTCTCAGTACTTGAATATCGAAGGTTATTCATTATTGAATGGTCGTTTAGGTTTCAGAGCATCTAATGGTGTATCTATCTATATTTGGGGAAGAAACCTTGCCAACACTAATTATTACGAACAATTATTAGCGGCTCCTGGTAGTGCTGGTCAATACGCTGGTATTGTGGGCGACCCACGCACTTATGGCGTAACATTGAGATATTCATTCTAATTTCAATTTAACCCTATCAAAAACAGATGAGATTTGAAGCCGAAATGCTAAAAAACTCATCTGTTTTTTTATGCTAAACCAACAAAATGGCTATCCGAAAAATCTTACTTCTGGGCTTGTCATTAGCCATCAACCTACAAAATACTTTTGCTTTCCAGCAAAAAACGCCACAAAAACAGCCCAATATTCTTTGGATTACTTGCGAGGATATGTCACCACATTTAGGAAGTTTTGGTGAAAAAGTAGCTAAAACGCCTAATTTAGATAAACTCGCCAAAGAGGCAGTACGTTATACTAATGTATTTTCTACGGCGGGCGTTTGTGCACCAAGTCGTTCTTCTTTGATTACGGGGATGTACCAAACTTCTATTGGTACTCATAATATGCGTACTTTACAAATGCCCGTTACACAGAAGTCTTCTCCATTACCATCTTATTCAGCATTACTGCCAGAACAAGTAAAATGCTTTCCTGAGTATTTAAGAAAAGCAGGTTATTACTGTACCAACAACGAAAAACAAGATTATCAGTTTGAAGCTCCTCTGACAGTTTGGAATGAGAATAGCAAAACAGCAAATTGGCAAGGAAGGCAAGACAAAAATCAACCTTTTTTCTCTGTAATTAATTTAATGATTACTCACGAATCACAAGTATTTGCTCGCGATAAAGAACCCATTACGGTAAATCCAGATTCGGTCATTGTTCCACCGTATTATCCTGACAATGCGATTATTAGAAAAGATATTGCTCGCTTTCTCACCAATGTTGAAATTATGGATAGGCAAGTAGGCGAGATTTTACAAAAACTCAAAGACGATGAGTTGTACGACAATACCATAATTTTCTTTTATAGCGACCACGGCGACGGATTGCCTTTTGTGAAAAGAGAATTGTACGACAGAGGTTTAAAAGTACCGATGCTTATTCGTTTTCCGAATGCTCAGAATGCAGGAGTAGTTGATAATCAATTGCTTAGCTTTGTTGATTTTGCTCTAACGGTTTTGTCTTTGGCGAATATACCTATTCCGAAATATATTCAAGGACAGGCTTTTCTGGGAAAACAAAAAAGTAAAACTACTCGAAAATACATTTATGCCGCTCGTGACAGAATGGATAGCGAATACGACCGAGTGCGTGCTGTAAGTGATGGTAGATTTAAGTATTTGAAAAATTATCAACCTGAAAAGCCTTATTATCAGGATATTAAATACCGATTGAGCCAAAAGAGTATGCAAGAAATCCTTCGCTTGAAAGAAGCAGGGCAACTCAACGAGCAACAAGCGTATTGGTTCAGAAATTCAAAACCAGAAGAAGAGCTTTTTGATACCCAAAGCGACCCTTATGAGTTTAAAAATTTGGCTGATAATCCTGCTTACAAAGCAAAACTTATAGAATTACGCCAAAAGCATTTGGAATGGATGAAGCAATTTGGTGATTTGGGGGCAATCCCTGAAAAAGAATTAGTGACTTCGTGGTGGCAAGGAAAAGATAAAGCTCCAGAAACGGCTTCACCAGAAATTACGCTAAAAGATGGAAAAGCACACATTATTTCAGCTACCAAAGGAGCTTCCATTGCTTATAAAAAACACGAAAAAGAGAAAGAATGGCAAGTATATACCAAGCCGTTCTCTATCCAACAAGGCGATTCTTTGTACGTAGTTGCCCATAGGATTGGCTATAGTGCTAGTAAAATTGTTAAAATAAAGTAAACCAATAATCAACATGAAAAAATACCTCTTCACTTTTGTCCTTATGTTTTCTGCTATTTTTGCCAATGCACAAGCGGCAAGTCATCAAGCTTATACGCAAAAAACAGCCAACAAAATTGCTATTGATACAAAATTGAGCAAGAAAATTCTGAAAGAAATTCAGAAAGGAAAAGCTTATTTAGTAGATGTCCGCACGCCCGAAGAGTACGGCACAAAGCATTTGAAATATGCCCAAAACATCAATATTCGTTCTGAAAAATTTGCAGAAGAAATTAAGAAATTAGACCCTTCTAAAAAAATCTATTTGTACTGTCGCTCAGGCAATAGAAGCGGCAAAGCGGCTGATACTTTACAAACATTTGGCTATCAGTTGGGCTATAATATCGGAGGTTTAGACAGTCTTCTCACAAAAGGATTACCAGCAGACCAATAAAATGCTCAAGAAAATACTAAGCGTAGGGCTTGTGTTAGCCTTTACTTTTCAGCCAGTTTTGGCACAAAGAAAGCAACCCAATATTGTTGTTATCTTGGCTGATGATTTGGGATTTTCGGATATTGGAGCTTTTGGCTCTGAAATCAAAACGCCCAATTTGGATAAATTAGCTCAGAACGGACTCATTATCAAACAGTTTTATAATGCAGGTCGTTGCTGTCCTTCACGTGCTTCTTTGCTTACGGGTTTGTATTCGCACCAAGCTGGTATTGGCGATATGGTACAAGACAAAGGTTTTCCTGCTTATCAAGGTTATCTCAACGAAAACTGTATTACCATCGGACAAGCTCTCAAACAAGCTGGTTATTCTACCATTGTTTCGGGCAAATGGCACGTTGGTTTAGTGCCTTCTGCTTGGGCGGTGAATCGTGGTTTTGACGAATCTTTTACTTTACAAAACAACGGAAGTAGTTATTTTAATTCACAGCCTTTGTACAACGATGGCAGAACGGTTACTTTTTTGGAAGGAAATAAAGAAATCATTCGGAGCGATACTTCTAAATACCTTACGCAAGCCATTACCGATTTTGCAATCAATGCTTTAGACAAACAACATAAAAACCAAAAGCCCTTTTTTCTGTATTTGGCTTATAATGCTCCTCATTGGCCTATTCAAGCTTTGCCCGAAGATATTGCCAAATACAAAGGAAAATACTTGAAAGGTTGGGATGATTTAAGAGCCAATCGCTTGAAAAAACTACGAGCCTCAGGTATTATTGATAAAAATTGGGAGCTATCTAATCGCTTTGAAAATGTACCCGACTGGAACAAACTCAGTACAGAAGAAAAAGAAAAATGGGATACTCGCATGGCAATTTATGCCGCAATGATTGACCGCATGGATGCTGGAATTGGTGAAGTTTTAGAGAAAATCAAAGCACTTGGTGAAGAAAGCAATACCCTTATCTTTTTCCTTTCGGACAACGGAGGAAGTGCCGATGATGTAAAAAACTGGAATTATGTAACCCAGAAAAATGGCAAAGCAGGTTCGGTTGAGTCGATAGACAGTTATGAAAGTCCTTGGGGAAATGCCAGTAACACACCTTTTAGGTTATTTAAAAAGAATACTCATGAAGGTGGTATTGCTTCCCCTTTTATCGCTTATTTTCCAAACCATATTAAGGCAGGAAGCAAAAGTAATCGCCCGAGCCATTTGATTGATATTTTTCCAACGCTGTTAGATTATGCAGGTGTTCAATATCCTCATACTTTTAATGACAAAAAACTTACGCCATTAGAGGGAATCAGTTTGAAAAATGAATTAGAAGGCAAACAAAGTAAACCCCACCAAGCACTCTTTTGGGAACACGAAGGCAGTCGAGCCATTAGAAAAGGAAATTGGAAAGCCGTTGCCGAAAATAACCAAGTCTGGGAATTATACAATCTGGCAGATGACAGAACAGAAACCAAAAATTTGGCAAACAATCATCCCGAAATATTACAAAAACTCATCACAGAACACGAAGTCTGGTCGAAAAAAGTAGGTGTTCAAGATTGGAATAAAATTAAGTAGGATATGTTAAAGACAAAATGATTATTGAAATAATCTATGTTGATTTATTGTAGGGGCAACCCTTGCGGTTGCCCCTACATCTAAAACGATAATGGGTGGGTTGATGTACCTAATCTAAAATGGCAAGCGCGAGGGTTGTTGCCATATCTAAAAGGATTGTTACATCCAAAACGGCAACCATGTCGGATGCCCCTACAATTGATTTACAATGTTTTTTATTCAAAATTCATAAATCTTACTCATGAACCGTAGAAATTTCATCCAAAATAGCTCCTTGTTCGGAGCATCTCTGGCATTGCATCCTTTCTTAAAAGCATTTGCCGAAGAGAAAAAACTCAATATCATCGTTTTATTATCAGACGACCAACGCCATGATACCATTGCGGCTTTGGGTAACAAAGATATTATTACGCCCAATTTAGACGCATTGGTCAAAAATGGAACGGCTTTCACACAAGCTCACGTTTTTGGTGGATTGTCAGGAGCGATTTGTCAGCCCAGCAGAGCTATGTTGCTTACTGGCAGAACTTTGTTTAATATCGACCGACAAGCCAGAGACAACCAAGAATTTAGCTTTGACATTTTTAATAATTTCGTCACTTTTCCTGAGTTGTTAAGAAAAAACAATTATGTCACGGTAGGCATTGGCAAACAGCACAATGGCACTACGATTTACAATCGTGCATTTTCGGACGGAGCGAAAGTGTTTTTTGGCGGCATGGGCGATCAGTATAATATTCCTGTGCAAGATTACAGAAGCGACAACAACTACGGGGGAGCAAAAGACAATAGTTATTCGCCCGACAAAGCCATCACAAAAGGCAAACATAGTTCTGAAATCTTTGCAGACGAAACAATTCTCTTTATTGAGAAGTACCAAAAAGAACCCTTTTTGATTTACACAGCCTTTACAACACCACACGACCCAAGAATAGCTCCAGACGAATACAAAGCTTGGTATTCTGACAAAAAAATAAGTTTGCCTCCCAATTTTTTACCCAAACATCCTTTCGATAATGGTGAATTGAATGTTAGAGATGAATTACTAGCTCCATTCCCAAGAACAGAAGAAGATACCATTCGTCAGCTAAAAGAATATTATGCAACAATTTCCCATTTAGACGCACAAGTTGGACGTATTGTGAAGGCCGTTCAAGACAATGGCTTGGCAGAAAACACTCTGATTGTTTTTGCAGGCGACAACGGTTTGGCCATTGGTCAGCATGGTTTGTTTGGCAAGCAAAGTATTTATGAACACAGCAACCGAGTACCATTGGTATTTGCTGGGCCGGGTATTCCTAAAAACCAAAAGGTTGAAGGCTATTGTTATCTTTCAGATATTTATGCTACTTTAACAGAAAAATCTGGTGTAAGAAATCCTGCTTCGGTACAAGGCATTAGTTTGGTAAAAGCTTTCCAAAACCCTAAAGCACCTTTGAGGCCAGCCTTGTATTTTGCTTTTAAACATTTTCAAAGAGGTGTAAAAAAAGACGGTTTCAAGTTGTTGGAGTATCACGTAAATGGCGAGCGACATACGCAACTATTTAACCTAAAAGAAGACCCTTGGGAAATCAATAATTTGGCTGATAAACCCGCTTTTAAAGCTAAAAAGGAAGCTCTCAAAGCCGAACTACTAAAACTTCGCTTTGAATTTAACGATACTTTTAGCTCGTTTTGGGAAGGATATAAATAAGTGTTCTATAAAAGCTAATACATGAAATAAAAGGGTTTAAGAGACTAAACAATTAGATTTAGTCTTTTCTCCCATCAAATTATATCCATAAGCCGTTGATAAATGGCCTATTGGTGCTTACCTAACTATCTATAATGATAACTTTATTTTTGATTTTTTTGTCATAAAAAACTACTTTTTGTTCTAATATCCACAACACTTTGCTACATTGTACGGCAATACAATATTACCTAAGAACATTTAAACGATGACAAAAACAATCCTACCACTCACAATTACTGTATTACTATTTTTCAATGCCTATAGTTCAAGTAAAACTACAGACGAAAAAAAACAAGAATCTTTATCCCAAACCATGAAATCAACCGAGAGTGATGTGCCATTTTTGGAAGCCAAAAATTATTTTGTAAACAATACCTATGAAGATGGGGGGCTATCGAATCCAAAAATTACAACCCAAGCTGATTTTGATATGATTTTTGGAATGGCTACAACCATGGGCGAAAATGGAAAACCTACTCCAATCGACTTTTCTAAACAATATGTAATTGCACTTATCGAACAAAAAAACGACAGAGATGCTAATATTGAGATAAAAAGCTTGAAAAAAATAGGTAATACCATAACGCTAGCTTATCATTTGGCAGAAGCCCAAAAACAAACGTATATTATTCGGCCATTTGTATTGCTTATTGTCGACAAGCAGTATCAAGGCAGCGTTCAAATACAAAAGCTATAGTTATCCCAAAATATATTATTGTTTATAGCTAATTATATTTAGCTATAAACAATCTTCAATTGCCCTGTCCTTGTTGTCTATGTATCTAATTTTCAATCTTTTACACTATATAATTTCCTGTTCTATTAGATAGTGTGCCATTATTTTGTAAAAAAAATCTGTTAGGCTGTGATATTTTCTCCCTTCGTGCGAATAATTAGGAAAACAAAAAATCAATACTTAATTATTTCATAAAATGAGAAACAATTCAATCTGGGCTATTTTGTTTGTCCCAATGTTATTACTGGCAATAGAATATGCAAAAGCGTTCATTAATCATCGGTATAATGACTACAGCTACCGACGTAATCAGCCCAACCTAGGCTGTAACCAACAAAATGAACAATATTATTTAACTGACATGCTGAATAATTCCAAGTATGAACGATAAAACCGACATATTCCTCTCTGTTGTTCAGGCCAATAAAGGTATCATTTATAAGGTGGTAAATTCTTATTGCAAAAGCATTGAAGACCGTGAAGACCTTGTTCAAGAGATTATCATTCAGCTGTGGAAATCATTTGATAAGTATAATAAGGAAGTCAAATATTCAACATGGATGTATCAGATTGCCTTGAATGTAGCTATTTCTTTTTACCGAAAAGAAAATACTAGAAAACAAATCGCCAGTCCACTCACCGAAAGTATTATTGAGTTTACAGATGATGGATACGACGATAAGGAAACGAACTTGGGCATATTACAAAGAATGATTTTACAACTAGCAGACTTAGATAAAGCACTAATATTGTTGTATTTAGAAGAAAAAAGTCATAAAGAAATCGCTCAAATTATGGGTATTTCGGAAAGTAATGTTGCTACTAAAATTGGACGAATCAAAAAGATTTTAAAAGAAAAAATGGAAAATTTTAAAAGCCAATAATATGGAAGATATAGAAATTATTAATTTGTGGAAAGCTCAAAATGAGAAAATTGAGCAATCGCTTTCAATCAATAAAAGACTATTGATTGAAGCCATCAATCAAAAAGCCCAAACGTCATTGGGGTCGTTGAAGCGAATAAAAATAATAGGTATTATTGCCTTTGTTGTCTATCTAATTATTTTGGGTAACCTGTTGTATTACGCCATTTCAAACTATACTTCAGCGGCGAATTACTTTATTGGGTCGATGTTGGCTATTACACTTATCAATCTCAAAGGCTTTTCTGATTATATCCGACATCTTGTTTGGGCTAATAGCATTAATTATGATGGTAATATCATCGCAACTCAACAACAACTATCTCGTCTTCAGTTGTCGATAATCAAACATACCAAAGTTATGGTATTGCAGTTTCCTTTTTGGACAACCTTTTATTTGAGTAATCGCTGGTTTCCGCAAGATGTAGGGCTAGCCTATATAATATTTCAAGTGGTTTTGACAGGAGCATTTACCTATTTGGCTTATTGGCTTTATAAAAATCAAACCCTCGAAAATCTGGACAAAAAATGGTATCAACGCCTCATTGCTGGTTCTGGGGGCAAGTCTGTTATGGAAGCCATAGATTTTTATAAGGAAATAGAAACGTTTAGACAAGAATTATAAGCTGATGTTTTGCTACTGACATAAGGCTGTCATTGATGGTATTTAGATTTGTTGTATCAAATTTTAAACACAAATTTATATGATAAATCAAATAGTCCATCTGAATTGGATGAGTGTATTACTGGCCTTTGTAGGATACTTTGTACTCGGAGCATTGTGGTTTACGGTATTCTTTAGTAAGCCTTACCGGGTTTCATTGGGTCGAGAAAATGAAACGCTAGCCTCAAAGCCTATTTTTATAATAGGCCCAGCAGTTTGTTCGCTTGTGATTACACTAACATGTGCCATATTGATTAATACCTTGCATATTTCTACTTTGGGCGAAATCGTAGAATTTACATGGCTAATTGGTGTAGGGTTGTTGGTTGCCAATACCCTTAATATTGCCATTAATCCCAATATTCCACATCCTATTTATTATGGTATTATTAGTGGCGGATACCATTTAGTAGGTATTCTGATAGTGAGTATTATTCTTGTAACGATGAAATAAATTGGTTATGCAGCAAAAAGAGATAACAACCTTTTATCCCATAAGTAGAACAGCTTGGCGGCAATGGTTGCAAGAAAATCATATATCAGAATCATCCATTTGGCTTGTTCTGTATAAAAAACAATCTAATAAACCAACCATTAGCTGGGAAGTGGCTGTAGAAGAGGCACTGTGTTTTGGTTGGATTGATAGTACTCGAAAAACCATCGACCATGAAAGGTTTATCCAATTTTTTAGCAAACGAAAAGCTAAAAGTATGTGGTCGAAGATAAATAAAGAAAAGGTAGAACAACTTATCGAAAAAGGACTCATGTCTGAAGCAGGCCACAGAAGCATAGCCATTGCCAAACAAAATGGATCTTGGACAATGCTGGATCAAGCAGAAGCACTGGTCATCCCCGAAGACTTATCAAATGCTTTTGACAGTTATCCCTATTCAAGAGAGTATTTTATAAATTTAAGTACATCCCTTAGAAAAAGTATTTTGCAATGGCTTGTCTTAGCCAAAAAGCCAGAAACCCGACAAGGAAGAATTACCGAAATAGTACAGCAGGCTAGTCAAGGACAGTTACCCCAACAGTTTAGATAAGCTATTGCATAAACAGATACAATAATATTACCATTTACTCAATTATTTTTAATAAAAGGTATTTTGAAAAAGGTATAATAAATTGGTACAAATATTTTGCCCCAAAATACCATATATATATAATAGTATAAACTGTACCATTTAAGGAGGGTTAAATGCTTTCTTAAACTGGTTGAAGTTTTTTGAGAAATGAAAGTCGGAACTTTGACATATCATTTAACATTAAACAAAAACAACCATGAAAATTGTAGTTATTGGAGGTACTGGCCTAATTGGCAGTCAGCTTATAAGTTTTTTAGACCCAACCCAACATCAAGTAATAGCAGCTTCTCCCTCAACAGGAGTTGATACCATTACAGGAAAAGGATTAGATGAGGTTTTTCAAGATGCACAGGTGGTCGTAGATGTTACGAATTCGCCTTCTTTTGAGAGTGATTATGTTTTGAATTTCTTCAAAACCTCGACAGAACATATTGTTGCGGCGGCTCAAAAAGCAGGTGTCCAGCATCTGATTGCCTTATCGATAGTGGGTACACAAAAATTGCATGGAAGTGGCTACTTCAAAGCAAAACAAGTTCAAGAAGACCTAATACGTAATTCAGGAATTGGTTTTACAATTGTACAGGCAACTCAATTTTTTGAATTTGCAGGTGGCATTGCCTATATGAGTACACTCAATGAGAAAGTATATTTACCAACAGCATATATACAACCTATTGCCAGTAAAGAAGTGGCAGGCTTTTTAGCAAAAACGGTTTTAGCAGAGCCTGCTAATGCTGCCATCGAAATCGGAGGGCCTGAGAAATTTAGAATGAATGATTGGATTGCTCAATATGCAAAAAGTACCAATCAAAAACTTGATATTGTTGGCGATTCTAATGCCTTGTATTCTGGCTATGCTATTACAGACGACACTCTGGTAACTGGCGATAACGCTGTATTTATTGGCGAAATATGTTATAAAGATTGGATTGTCGAAAATATCAAATAAAGCCTATTTTAAGCCATTGGAAATTGATAGCGTTTTTTATGGCAGGCACAAAGTGATAAGGAATAGTGCCGATACTGAAGTTAAGTTGCTGATTATCAGATTTAGGCTTTCAGTCCTATTTTATTATTACTTTGTGCCTTTATCAATAAAACACTTGCACAAATGACATCCCAAGCCCATCGTTTATTTATCAAATAACAAATATGCTATCAATAAAGTAATGAAAATTTTAAACAGTTGAGCAATCAAGAAAGCATAAAGCGGTTTTTGTTAAACAAATCCGAAAATTTTGATTGTTGTGTTGAATTTTCCTTACTCTTTAATATTATTTCAGCTTAGTAAGAGAGCTTTTTATTTTTTCAGTACTCTTTGCTATTACCCAAAGTAGATTTTTGCAATCATTTTATACAATTATTTACTTTTCGTAAATACAGCAATGTAGTTGTTTCGATCAAGGCTATATCATAAAAATATAGCATTTGTATACACTTATCAGAAGCAAAAAGCCGAAAATAGCAATCCATGAACCAGCCTTTATCATGTCTTTTACATGTACAAATCCAGTACTTAAAACAATGGCATTGGGCGGTGTGGACATCGGTAAGATAAAGGCAAAACTTGCCGCAAAAGTGGTAGGTGCAGCCAACAAAATAGGTTCAATACCCGAAGCTACTGCAATACCAGCTACCATTGGCACAAGTATTGTGGCCAAAGCGGTATTGGCAATCATAATTTTTAATAATAGCGTTACTAAAACAACAATGGCTAAAAGCAAAGCAAAGTGGCTAATACCCAGATTTTTGATACTGCTTCCAATCAACTGTACCAAGCCAGAGGTTTCGAGTGTTTTGGCTAAGGCTAGCCCACCGCCAATCATAAATAAAATTCCCCAAGGAAGTTTTTCCATATTTTTCCATTCAAAAATAAAGGAGTCTTTTTCAGTAGGATTAGGAATAATAAACAAAAGCAAAGCTCCTGCCATGCCAATAATGGTGTCGTTTAGGAAAGCAAGAGCAGGTATTTTGATAAGAAATACCCTAAAAATCCATGTAAATGTAGTAAGCAAAAAGACACCACTAACAGCATATTCCTGATATGTAATTGCTCCTAAATGAGCTATTTTACCTTCTACAATTTGCTTTGCTGAAGGTAAATCGTCAATTTCTATAACAAAAAGCCATTTGACAAGTACAAAATAGGCAAACGAAAGCATTACAATAGCTAAAGGAAAACCAATGGCAAACCATGCTAAAAAAGCAATGTCTGTTTGAAAATTATCTTTAAAATAGGCAATCAACACAGCATTGGTGGGCGTTCCAATAGGTGTAGCTATGCCTCCAATACAAGCACCAAAGGCTAATCCAAGCAAAAGGCTTTTCGATAATTTGTTGAATGCCTCCTGCTGTTTTTGTGCTACAAAACTTTCTTGCAGCAAACTCAATACCGAGTTGGCAATCGGAAACATCAGTAGCGTAGTGGCGGTATTATTGACCCACATACTGATAAAAGCCGTGGCAAGCATAAAGCCCAATACAATTTTCTGGATAGACGTACCTACCCAATGAATAATATGCAAGGCGATTCGTTCGTGCAAACGGTGTTTTTCTATGCTCAAAGCAAAGACAAATCCAGATAAAAAAAGTAATACCGTAGGATTGGTGTAATTGGCAGAAGTAGTGGGCAAATCTAAAATACCTAATGCAGGAAAAAGTACTACAGGTAAAAAAGCCGTTACGGGCAAAGCCACAACTTCCGAAATCCACCAAATAAGCATCCACGAAGTAATACCAATAACTTTAACGATCTTTTCGTCTAAATGAATGATAGGCAAATAGACCAAACCAACAAAGCAAAGAGGGCCAAGAATAAGTGGAATATATTTTTGTAAATGATATTTCATAAGTAATTAAACTCAATCAAAGTGTATTGTAAGTTGCTGAAAATTAGTATTCTAATTAACAATTCACAATTTTACATTGATACTTAAATAAGCACGTTTCTATTTTTCAAATATATCTTTCCAAGCTCGTTGTGCTGCATGATAACCACACATACCATGTACCCCGCCACCAGGAGGAGTCGACGACGAGCATATATATAAGCCTTTGGTAGAGGTTCGATAAGGAGAATACCTGAGGGCTGGTCGGGTAAACAACTGGCCTAAATCAATAATTCCTCCGTTGATATCGCCCCCAATATAATTGGGGTTATATTCCTCTAGCTCTATTGTATTAAAGGTATGTCTTGCTAGAATGGTATCACGAAAGCCAGGGGCAAACCGCTCTACTTGTTTTTCAATAGCATTGGTCATGTCTTTGGTCGAGCCATTAGGTACATGACAGTACCCCCAAGCTACATGCTTGCCTTTGGGGGCACGGGTGTTGTCAAAAACACTTTGTTGGGCCAATAAAACAAAGGGTTTTTCGGGATGAATCCCCTGCGAGGTCGATAGCTCTGAGGCGGCTATTTCGGCAAGTGTATTGCCTATATGTACCGTTCCAGCTTCACGAGCTTTATAGGAAGTAAACGGAATAGGGCTGTCTAATGCCCAATCGAGCTTAAATACACCCATACCATAACGATATTTTTCAAGTTGCCATTTATACAAATTAGAAAAAGTATGTCCTGCAATTTGTAAAATTTGCTTTGGCGTAATATCAAATAAAATAGCTTTGGCCGAAGGCAATTGCTGAAGAGAATTTACCCAAAAATCGGTTTCGATACGCCCTCCAATAGCAATAAAATAAGCAGCCAGAGCATCAGCCAACGACTGCGAACCACCTTGAGGAATAGGCCATCCATTTTTATGTCCTGCTGTCATGAGTACAAGTCCTATTGCAGAGGTAGTAAGGTTGCTCAGGGGCTGAATCGAATGAGCTGCCATACCTGCCCACAGGGCTTTTGCTTCTTGGGTATCAAATTTGTTGGCTAGTAAATTGGCTGGCAATAAGGCATTTATGCCAAAATTGGCTAATTGAAATGGGTTTTTAGGAAAATGCAAAGGAGCTAGTAGTTCGGGCAAAAGGCTATCCCATTGCTGTACAATAGGAGCTATGAGCTTGAGATAATGCTGTTGGTCTATACCCAAGTAGCTAGCAGTTTGCTCAATCGACTCCGACAAAATAACCGACGTACCATCGTCGAGCGGGTGGGCGGCTGCAATATTGGGTTTGATGAAATTTAGGCCATATTTTTCGAGAGGCAAAGACTGGAAAAAGGGCGATGCCGCTGCTAATGGGTGAATAGCCGAACAAATATCATGTTTGAAACCTGATAACGTTAATTCGGCTGTTCGGAGGCCCCCTCCAATTGTTTTTTTCCCTTCAACAATGAGTACAGAAAGCCCTTTTTGTTGTAAAAAAATGGCTGCCGCCAATCCGTTGGGGCCAGAACCCACAACAATTGCATCGTATTCATGTTTTGCCATATTATTTCAAATTTGCCAACTATTTTAAGCGATTAAGCTATAAAAGAGTTTTGTCAAGTAATATTTAAGGATAGATTTATCTGCTTATGGAGTCTTAGCAATACCCCATAATTTTGTGGTTAAGTAACCTAATTACAAGGGAATAATCGTTGATACATTTGTTTGGCGACCTATCGAGGAGTTTCGGGTTTGAATAATACTCGTCCATCTTTTTTGATTTGCCAAGCCGTAATAGGGTTCATGTGGTAGCCTCCTTCGCTGCCACGAGCATCAAATAGCTGTTTGAGTGTTGGTTGCGTATAGCCTGTTTCGTCAGTTACTCGACTCATGATTTCGGTTTCATCGCCTCGCCATTGCCACAAATACCTAAATTGTACATGAGCTTTATCCAAAATCGGTTCGTTGAGTTGGGCAATTTGCCAGCTTTTTCCTGCATCGGTACTAACTTCTACTTTTACAACCTTACCTCGTCCAGACCACGCCAAACCACGAATTTCTATCCAACCTTTTTCTACTTGCTGTGGAAAAGAAGGAAAAGTAATGATAGAACGAGCATCAATATCAAAACTGAAAATTCTAAATTTTCCATCTTTGATAGGCTCAGTGTATTTAGAGGTTTCTTCTCGGGTATAATAAGGAGCATCTGATAATTCTAACCTACGAAGCCACTTTACACTGGTATTGCCTTCCCAACCAGGATTAAATAGCCTAATCGGAAAGCCTTGTTCTGGCCGAAGAGGTTCGCCATTTTGGGCATAAGCGATAATGGCATCGTCCCAGCCTTTTTGTACAGGAATACTGCGGGTCATGACGGCGGCATCGCCACCTTCTGCCAAAAACCATGAGGCATTGGGTTTTACGCCCACTTCTCTAAACAAGGTTGAAAGTTTTACCCCCGTCCATTCACTTTGGCTAGTTAGTCCACAGATTTCTTGAGGTGTAAGGTTTTCTTTTCCACCTCTAAAATTTCCTGAACATTCTAGAAATGTAATACGAGAAACCGAGGGAAAACGCTTTAAATCGGCCAAGGTAAAAACCATCGGTTTTTCTACTAAGCCATGAATCAGTAATTCGTGTTTGGTAGGGTTTATTTCGGGAACACCTGCATGATGGCGTTCAAAATGGAGGTCTGAGGGAGTGATTATGCCGTAAAAATCTTGTAAAGGCGACCTCGAAGAAATATCAGAAGGTTTTTTTACAGACTTCACAAAAGGAGACCGAGTTCCGATTTCGCCCGCAGGTGTACCAAATTTCTTGGTTGGGTCGTCGTCAATTGCATTTTGAGAAATACCCTTCTGAACGGCTTGTCCATTGGTAGTTTGAACAATTGCAACGGCGGCAGTGGCTGCTCCGCCTAGCAGTTTGCGGCGAGATAATTTTTGAGGAAACTGCTGTGTTATTTCTATGATTTTATGAATTTTCATTTGATTTCTGGCCCTCCTTTGCGGTCATCAGGTACAAATAAATTTTTTGCTGGCATTTCTACTTTGGGTAGTGTTTGGGCATTGATTACGGTTTTGTCATCAATAATTTCGTTGGCGTGCAATAAATAAGCGGTTAAGTTATACACTTCTTCGTTGCTCAATGAACCAGGCTGATTGAAGGGCATGGCTCGACGGATATAATCAAAAACCGTAGTAGCATAAGGCCAATAATTGCCAATGGTTTTTTCTTTTCTTTTATCTGTAGCTTTTTTGTTGGTTACCAAAGAACCGTTGATTCCTCCAATGCCTCCAACACCATGACACGCCACGCATTTGGTTTCAAAAATGACTTTTCCTTTTGAAGCAATACCATTTCCTGCTGGTAATCCTTTTCCATCAGGACGGACATCTATATCTAATCGGGCGATTTCGGCTTGGGTAGCTTGTCTACCAAACCCAAATGAGGGTGGAAGGGTATCTGATAAAAGACTTTGTTTTTTCGAGATACGAATATTAGGGCCAACTGAAATACCTTGTTCTTTACTAACTGCCTGATAACAAGCTTGTAAGGTGGTTATAGCAATAAATAAGCTGCCTAAACCTAATATGTATTGCTTTTTGTACATTTTTGTCTAATAATTGAGTGATTTAGTGAGTTGTGGGTTAATGGAGTGTTCTTGTTTATAGATTGCTACCAAAAACTTTTGTATTGGGCTATTAGTTCAAGTAAATATTTGAGGAACCAAAATTTCATTCACTACTTCACAGCTCACTCATTGGTTTTTATTACTTTTCGGTTTTGTAAATCGTACTTTTGGCCATTGCTCAAAAAAAAGAACGAACCATTTGAGGCGGTATTTACTTCCTGTTGGTTTACGGTATGTTTTTCTCCATTGCCAATAATGGTATTATAGTCATAAATGGCTACGTATGATTTACCCAGAACTTCCAGAATATCTTTCTGAACAATTACTGCGGTCGATTCATCTAAGCCAATACCAATTAATTCTGGAGAGTGTTTGATAAAATCTACCAAATCAAATTGACGATTTCGGCGAAGCAGATGCTGGTCGATTGCCGAATTTTTTAAGAAGCCCAAGCCCTGAGTATGGTCTCCTACCAGAATATGAGGGCCTTTTGTATCGCCACGCCAAAGAAATGACCCTTGAATACTTGCTCCTGCCGACGACCCTGCAATAACTCCCCCTCGTTCTAGCACCTCCTGAAAAGCTTGATGAGTAAGGGTGTTCAAGTACGAATCAGCAATTCGCCATTGGCGACCTCCGATAAAATATACGCCAGTAGCTTCACGAAGTGGAGCTATAAATGCTTCGCTATTGGCTTCTTTTAGGTTTTTGGTATGTAATAAAGTTACCTTGGTTACTCCAGTATTTTTCTTTAATGACTCTACTGCCGATAGACTTAATGCTGCCGAATCGCCAGCTGCGGCTGTTACTACTACCAATTTAGCCTTTTCTTTTCCGCCAGCTAATTCTACAAACTTGTTCCATATTTCGGGTGTAACCGTTCCGCCACCTATAATAATCAATGTGCCTTTTTCGGGCCCATGACGGGTTGGTGACTTTTCATTGACTTTAATTGGTATTTGGCCCAAGGCTAAGTGAATACTTAATAAGGTAAAAAAAGTAAGGAAGAGATGTTTCTTTTTCATAGTGTTTTAATATGTGGATGAATAGTCTGTATTGTTCTGTTGAACAAATATTTTACACAATAGCAATGAATTATTAGTTTTAATGGTCTAATATTTAGTGATTTAGGCTTAAAAAGGAATCATTGAAATGATAAGGTTTCATGACTTGCTGCCTTTAAATACTTCTTTTTGCTTAACTGTATAATCGTTGTTTTATCTCAAGGACTTATTCAAGCATAAGTTTGAGAATGATTTGGAATTGCAAAAATAGATTTTAAATCTATATAATCTATAAATTTTATATGCTAAATATTTCATAAAAACGGAAATAGGTAATTTATTGCCGTTTTTATGAAAAGTACAATGCTTTTGATTACTATACTTTATTGATATTCTTGGTTAAGAAATACACTGGAATACCTAAGCCTGCGATGATTAGCCCTGGCCAAGTGTAAGTAGGTTTGTAAATAATCAACAATACACAAAATGCCAAACCCATGATAATGTAGATGGCAGGAAGAAAAGGATAGCCAAATGCTTTATAAGGGCGTTCCTGATTGGGCTGTTTGATTCTTAGAATATAGATAGCCGCAATAGTTAATACATAAAATATAACGACAACAAATGAAATCATATCTAACAAATCGCCATAACGACCGCTCAAACTTAATATAACTGCCACTACAAACTGAAACCAAAGGGCATATTCGGGTACAGAATTTTTGTTTAAGTTGCCTGTTTTTTTGAAAAATAGACCATCTTTGGCCATACTATAATAAACCCTTGCACCCGCCAAAATCATTCCATTGGCACAACCAAAAGAAGCGATTAGAATCAATATGGCTATGACGGCTGTGCCGTTTGCTCCAAAAATTGCCTGTGCTGCTACAATACCTACACGGTCTTTTTCGGGAGTGCCGAGTGCTTCGATAGGCAAAACGGCCGTAAACATGATATTGAGGGCAACATAAATAAATGTTACAACGGCTGTGCCGAGTAGTAAACTAAGGCCAATATTTCGTTTGGGATTTTTGATTTCGCCAGCTACAAAAGTGACATTATTCCATGCGTCGTAGCTAATAACTGTGCCTACCAAAGCCGAAGCAATAGCTCCCCCAAGTGCTGGTGTATCGGCATATTGTATAAATTCGCCTGTTTTAGTCAATTTTTGTAAATGAAAAGGATTAGTCCAGTTGGCTTGCCAGATTTCGGGTTTGAGGTAAATAAATCCAAAAAGTATTAGTCCTAATAAACTAAGGAGTTTGGTACTTGTGAAGATATTCTGAACGATTTTTCCTAATTTAACGCCTTGTGTATTAAGATATGTCAAAATAAAAAGTAGTACTATCGACGATAATTGTGCTGGGGATACCTTGAAGGAGTCGCCGATGCTAAATGCCACTAAATCTTCGCTGAAAATTGGGAAAAAGTAAGCCAAAAACTTAAAAAATGACACGCAAACGGCTGCAATAGTGCCTGTTTGGATAACTGTAAAAAGGCTCCAACCATAGACAAAAGCTACCAAACTTCCATAAGCTTCTTTGAGGTAAACGTATTGTCCGCCAGCTTTAGGATACATTCCGCTGAGTTCGCCGTAACTTACGGCAGCAGTTAGGGTCATAAAACCACCAATTACCCACACCACAATGAGCCAGCCTGCCGAACCAACATTGCGGGCAACATCGGCACTAACAATAAATATTCCTGAGCCAATCATGCCGCTTGCAGCAAGCAAAGCGGCATCAATTAACCCTAATTCTCTTTTAAACTCTGTCGGTTGTTCGTGTTCAGACATTCTTAATGTGTTTTTGTCCTAAAATATATCCCTTTTTGAGCTGTCTCGTAATTGGTTTTGGATATACCTTTGTAAGGTAATATATTGTATTTCAATGAATTGAAATGGTCATTATTACACCAATTCGGCTGTTGTTAGGGGTGTTACAGGTGTTTCTTCAGGAATTCGATTATTCAATCTTGGCATCGAAACATTGGGTAAATGCGGTAATACCAATTTGGCAAAATAGTTCGCTTCTTCAATCAAGGGAAAACCCGAAAAGACAAAAGCTCGAAAACCCATATCCATATAGCGATTAAGCTTGGCTACGATTTGGTCGGCACTACCAACCAATCCACTTCCACAACCAGAAAATACTTTGCCGATGGTAGTCCAGAGAATTTCTTCTGCATAGCCTTCATCATCCGAGGTTTTTCTAAATTCATCTTGACGAATCACACCCAAAGAGCGTGAATCTTCGCCTCTTGCTCTGATTTCGGCTGCTCGTTTTTCATCAAATTTTGAAATAAGTTTTTTGGCATAAGCCCTTGCTTCTGCTTGCGTTTCTCTGGCTACTACGTGTATTCTTAGTCCAAAATCAATTTTTCTTCCATATTTTGCTGCTCTGGCGGTCATGTCTTGCATGGTTGCGTACATGGCTTCTTCCGATTCTGGCCACATCAAAAACACATCGCAATGTTTGGCACAAACCTCTCGTGAACCGTCGGACGTTCCGCCAAAATATAAAAGCGGGCCACCGTTTTGGTAGGGTTTTACGGGGTCGGAAGGCATATCGAATTGATAAATTTCGCCTCTATGTTGGATTCGGTCTTGTGTCCAGCCTTGTTTCAAAATTTCAATCACTTCGGTACATCGCTGATAACGAAAATCTGGGTTTTCACGAGTACCCGGCAAGTCGGAATTGATAATATTAAGAATCAATCGACCTTTTAAAGCGTGGTCGAGCGAAGCAATCGCTCTTGCCAACATTGGTGGATGCACCTCGCCTGTTCTGACTGCCGCCAAAAACGTTATTTTCTCTGTTAAAGGGGCAAGTGCCGAAGTGATTGTCCAAACATCTTGCCCAACGGTATAGGCCGTTGGGTATAAAATGTTGCTAAAGCCGAGCTTTTCGGCTTCGAGGGTAATGTCACGACAATGCTCAAAATTACTTCTACGAGTATTATCTAAAATACCTAAATATTCGGTATCACCACCAATAATATCATTGAACCATGATATTTCAGCGACACGCTGGGTGGTTCGGATGTCGGCTGTTTTGATGCGTTTAATAGTCATTTATTATTAAGTGTCAATACAAAGTTGTAAATTATTACTGTACGAAGGATTTTCTTTTGTTCAAAAGCGTTCTTATTATTCGCATTTTTTGGTGTAGCGGCAACTCTTGCAGTTGCCACACTCAACATGGCAACCGCAAGGGTTGCCACTACTGCAATTTTATTTGAAAGATAAAACTAATCCTTCGTACAGTTCTAATTGTCAATTGCGAATTAGTATTTTGATTTTCAGTAACTTATGATTAAGTTTAATCAAAATTAAATTTGCTTGATTACCTATCTATTTTACCGAAAAAACTTACTTTTTTCTCTACTAATGGATACTTCTTTTCGATTTTTTTGAGAACCACATACACAGAATCCTTATTTTCGAGTACACCTTTTAATACAAAAGTTTGGGCATTTGGATGTTCATAATTCAGCCGAATTTTTCGGGTAGTATCAGCTCGGTTTTTGAGCAAAAGGGTATGTTTTACGGTATCGGCTTCATAGCCATAATACAAGCGTCCAACGTTTCCGTAATATTCGGTTGTTCTTACTTTATTGTCGGTATTCAGGTTGGTTTCGCTGGCTACTTTGATACTGAATGTATTGAATTTTTCAAAAACCACATTTTGCCAACGAGTAGTGTCGATAGGACTGTAAGGAATAAGCTGATTATTTACCTTAAATTCTGCTACATCATACAAGCCCTTAAACTCTTCAATACCATCGGTTAACGGTAGTTTGAAGGTTTTTTCTGCTGCATACACTTTGCCATATTCAACGCCACGATAAACCAAGAAAACCAAAATAAAAGCCGACTTTAGAACGATACGAGTTGATGTCAACCACTTTGCCGAAAAGGTGGGTGCCGAAAAAGTAGGAATCACCGAAGGCTTATGCAAAATCAGCAAATCCCAAAAATGGGTTACATCTTTTGCCAACAAGATGAGGGCAAAAGTAAGAATATGCAAACTGGTGAGTTCTACGCCAGCATCGTAACCAATATTGACAAACCAGATTGGTACTAAAATTGCCACCATCATCAATGCCCCAAGCGTGGTAGTTCTTCTAAAAAGAATCAATACCGTTGCGATTAGCTCAAACACTCCTGCAAACACCTCAAATAAGGGCGATACGCCCGTGGTAAGCCAATAGAGCTTTCCAGGTGTAAACTCTCCCAAATTGGTATTGAGTTGGCTAATGGTTGGGAAAGGCATTTGTACAGGAAATACTTTGGCAATAGCAAACCACGACATCCGCAAAGCCAACCCATAACGTACTATCACATAAAACCAATAAGATAGCGTACTGTCATTTCGGTTCTTTTTGTCTAATACGTTCCAAATGAAGCCAATAACCAAACTTACCAATAGCGTAATTAACCAACCAAGGTAGTTTTTACCGCCAGCATTATTGAAAAACCAAGGACTATTTTGGCTAACTACATCTATAATCCTGAACGGATGCGATTTAGTTTGGAAACTTTCGCTATAATCTCTCAGGTAAAAATCGGGTAAAAAAGGGACTGTGGTAATCAATGCAAATAAAGAGCCCCCCCTTAGTAGGATACGTTGTAAACGTATCCTATTTTCTGGTATATGAACAGATTCGTTCGACATTTTTAATGCTATTTAGAGCTTTTTATACACTGTTTTTCCTTCTTTGATAGTCTCTAATACTTCTACTTCTTTGATTTTTGAAGGTTCAATCGTGAGAATATCGTCGGAGAGTATTACCAAATCAGCCAGTTTACCATTTTCGATAGAACCCTTTGTTTTTTCTTCAAAGTACTCATAAGCACCGTTGATAGTAATAGCTTTAAGTCCTTCCAAAGGTGTTAGGCGTTCTTCGGGGCCAATCACTTTGCCCGAACGAGATTTGCGTTCTACCGATGTCCACAATAAAAACAATTGATTGATTGGTGTTACCCCAAAGTCGGTATGGTTGGTAGCGATAATCCCTTTTTTGATTGAAGATTTTAAAGGACTTAAAAACTTGGCACGCTCGTAACCCAAGTTTGTTTCGTGAACATCGCCCCAAAAGAAAGCGTGATTACTAAATAATGATGGTAAAAAACCTAATTCTTTGTATTTATCCAGTTGGTCTGGGCGAACAAACTGTGAGTGAATTACCACAGGGCGACGATTTAAACTACTGGCTTCCAGTAGTTTATTGGCATTTTCAACGGCTGTGATATACATGTCAATAGCAGCATCGCCATTACAGTGTACATAGGGTTGGATATTGTTTTTGAAAGCTTTAATAATAGCCTCATTGAATTCGGTTTGTGTAACCACAGGAAACCCTCGACAGATGGCATCGTTACAGCCCGGCACTTTAGTTAGATACGCTTTGCCAAAAAATGCAGTTTTACCTTGTGGCGATCCATCAGAAAAGAACTTAAAACCATTGATTTTAAAATGGTTTTTTAATACACCATACTCATAATCAGGGTTGTTTAATACTTTATCTACAATAGGATATGCTGGTAATGATTCAATATCGATGAATAATTCACCACGTTTTGAGGCTTCTCGAAGTAGCTCCAACGACTCAAAGCTACTACTACCATCCTGAGCTGTAGTTACGCCAAAGCTGGCATAATACGCCTGTTGCTCTTTCAGTTGTGCCAAACGTTCGTCCAATGTTCCTTTGCTTGCTCCGCTCAGATTAACCCGTACCAACCCTTGGGCTCTTTCTTGGAATAAACCCGTAGGCTCATTTGAATTGTCCTTGCGTTCAATAATACCTCCTTCGGGGTCTGGCGTATTGGCGGTTACACCTGCTACTTTTAAAGCAGCAGAATTAGCTACCGACATGTGTCCAGACACGTGGGTAATTACTACAGGGTTATTGGGAAAAGCTGCGTCGAAATCCTCTTTGCGAGGGTGGCGTTTTTCCTCCAACTGGTCGACATCGTAGCCAAAACCGCTAATCCAATCGCCATCTTTGAATCCTTTCTGAGCTTTAAATTTTTGTAATTCTGCTACTATATCAGCTATTTTACGAATATTTCCGACTGGAGGTGGGTTGAGGTTGGCCAAATTGGCTCTTCCGAAGCTCATAAAATGGCTATGCCCATCTATAAACCCAGGTGTTACCGTTTTTCCTCCCAAATCTACTATTTGGGTATTTTTGCCTTTGAGCTTTTCGATTTGTTTGTTATTGCCAACCGCCAAAATTTTGCCATTTTGTACGGCTACAGCCTGAGCAATGGTATTTTTGGCATCGACCGTAATGATTTTTCCATTGATAAAAATCTTATCGGCTTGCTTATTACTTTGTGCAAAAACAGTTGTTTCTGCACAAAGTAATGATAATATCAAAAGTGTTTTTTTCATGATAAATTAGATAGAATACGATGTTATTTTGGAGCAAGTTTATTATAAGCCAATTCATTACTTGGTATTGCCCAAACATAGTTGCTGGCTGTTGGTAAAACCTCTGGTGCAACACCTGCATTACCTATTTTGGAAGGAAGCTTTTGTACTCTTCTCAATAAATCTGGGGTTCTTAAACCTTCGCCCAATAATTCTATTCTACGTTCATTGAGAATGGTTTCTACCAATTCAGCTTTTGATGCAAGCCCTTGCGAGAATACATAATTAGCATCTGAGCGATTGCGAACGGCCTTTAATAAGGCTGTAGCAGTAGTCAAGTCATTGTTTTGAGCAGCCGCTTCTGCATAGTTCAACAACACTTCTGCGTAGCGAATAATAGGTACATAGTCGCTAAATGGAGCAGAATTTTTAGGGAACTTTCTCAGTAATTTCTGCCCTGTGGTATTGGTAGTAATTAAGCCTTTGCGTGCATCGTTTGAAGTAGCCGCATCCAAAGCTGGGTCGGCAACAATTCCTGATGGATTAAGGTAAACAACAGGCGTTAAATAATTAGCAGCCAAGGCACTTTGCAGGCCCGGAGCTTCGGTGGCATTGATATAAGGAATAGTAAGCAAAAGTTCATTTCCGACATAAGACCCACCAAAAACAGTAGCAATATTGGCCTCTAATTTATGTGTCAATGTACCTGATACATACTGAAATGGAGCCGTATCAGAAACTATTTTTTTGGCTTCAGTGACAACGGCAGCATAGTCGCCTTTTACCAAATTCACTCTTGTTTTGAGGGCAATAGCGGTTGCCTTATGAGCTCTTGAAGCTACCAATAAGGAACTTGCGTAAGTGACAGGTAAATCTATTTCTGCTTCGTTCAAATCTTTCAAAATCTGGGTATAAACCTCGGCTACTGTGCTGAAAGCAAAGTCATTGTTTCCGCCCGATGTTTCAGGTTTTAGCCTCAATGGCAACGCTGGTGCAGCACTATTTTGTTGATAAGGTTTTGCATACGTTTGTACCAAACTGAAATAAGCAAAGGCTCTTAAAAACTTAGCTTCGGCAATATAATTTTTGCGTAATTCATCGGATAAAACTGTAGATGTACTCAAATTGTCAATGAGAATATTGGCCGAGTTGATGGTGGTATAAGCTGCTCCCCAAACGGCATTGACAAAATCGCCCGATGAAGTAATCGACTGATTCCAGACGTTTGCACCTGTAGAGTTATTACCATCGTTTTGGCTAAATTCGTCGCCACGTTGTTCATTAAAAATAATATGACGACCGCCAAAATAGGCTTGACTACCAAATTGAGAATAAAGTCCGTTGACTTGTGCCAGTATTTTGGCAGGCGTACTATAGGCCGCTTCTGTCGAAATACTTGTGATAGGCACTGTGTCCAGAATATTATCTCGACAGCTTGAAAGCAAACCAAGAAGGCTTACCGAAACAAGCAATGAACGGCGAAAGCTATTTTTATGATTAAAGATATTTTCCATTTTTAGCTGATTATTTTTTTAGAACCCCACATTTAAGCCCAAAGTAAATACCGAAGCATTGGCTGGTACGTTTTGGTCTTTCCCCGAATTGACAGAGTTACCGTTGATTGAAATCTCTGGGTCGGCACCTGTATACTTGGTGAATGTCAGGATATTAGAGGCTTGTGCATAAATTTTGGCCGACGAAATATATTGTGATAATCCACCTTTTTTAATGGGAATATTGTAGCTCAAAGCAATGTTTTTTAGCTTAATAAAAGAGCCATCTTCCACAAAAGCGGTATTGGTTGAAGAAAAGCCACCACTAAAGCTATCGCCCCAAACAAGTTTTGGTACATCTGTAATTTGTCCTGGGGTTGTCCAGCGGTCTTTGATAAATGTACCGTTGTTGAAATAGCGTTGGTCAGAAAGTGTACCTTTTGTACCGTTGTACAATTTGTTGCCACCCGAGAAGATAAACCCAATAGCAAGGTCAAAATTGCCATAAGTAAAGTTATTGTTCAAACCACCATAGTAAGTAGGTAACGACGGCCCCTGGATACGTCCATCACGATAGTTGTCGATAGCTGGTGCTGTAG
This sequence comes from Flectobacillus major DSM 103, assembly GCF_000427405.1. NCBI lineage: Bacteria > Pseudomonadati > Bacteroidota > Cytophagia > Cytophagales > Flectobacillaceae > Flectobacillus > Flectobacillus major. Next base: position 25,862 of record NZ_ATXY01000005.1, on the reverse strand, counting down.
CTCCATCGAGTGTTGTAAAGGTTCTTTTCAGGGCATCATATTGTACTTGCTGGTTGTTGGCGTTGAGATAAATTCTATTCCCGTTGGCAGGATTGATGCCTAATGTAGGCACAGCAAAAATAGAACCCACAGAATACCCTTCACGTGTAATGTTCTGAATACCAAAAGTACTTAATACAGTAGGGTAAATATCGCCTCCAGTACCCAGTGATGTTACACGGTTTTTGAGGGTTGCGATGTTGAAATTAGCATTCCATTGAAACTTTTGGGTATTGATAATATTGGCAGTTAAGCCCAATTCGATACCTTCGTTGTACAACGAGCCAACGTTTGCTGCAATGGAATTGCCTGGAATACCCTGTGAAAGCGATTGTGGTGCCGACAAAATCAAGTCGTCAATGGTGTTTTTATAATAATCGGCTTCAAGGGTAAAGCGGTTGTTGAGTATTCCAACACTGAGGCCGATATCTGTTTTCTTGCTCGATTCCCAACGCAAAGCAGCGTTGCCTGCCTGACCAAAATATAGCGTAGGAACACCAGCATAAGTACTTGAGCTATATTGTGATAGTGCAGCGTAGTCGCTCAAGCTGCTATTACCTACAACACCATAACTTGCCTTGATTTTGAGAGCGTTGATGTATTTATATAAAGAAGATTGTTGGAAAAATGATTCTTCCGAAATATTCCAACCTGCCGAGCCACCGCCAAAATTACCCCATTTGTTTCCTGCGGCTAAAGCAGAAAGTCCATCACGACGGAAATTAAAGCTTACTAAATATTTGCGGTTAAAATCATAGCTAACGCTACTGAAAAATGAAAGTAAGCCGTTTTCAGACTGAACAGTAGAAGAAGGTGTAATATTGGTAAAACCTCCTTGATAACTGGTAAAGAATGGGTCGGATAACCCCGTGCGGCTTGCTCCCCAGCCATCTACTTTCCGATAGATTTCTTCGTGTCCTAACAATACTTTTAAGTTATGTACATCCGAAAAAGTTGTATTAAAAGTAAGCGTATTTGTCCAGCTTGAACGGAAATATGTAGTATTAGAGTTAGTAGCTGTTCCTTTAGTTGCAAAGCCGTCACCACTTTGTAAATTTCTAAATTCCTTATTTTCAACAATAAAGTTGTTGATACCATATACGGTTTTGAACTTTAATCCTTTTATAAGTTCAATTTCTCCAAAAACACTACTCAATAAAGTATTATTTTCTGAGGTATTTTTGTCAAGGTCTAATACCGTTTGTAAGTTATACGCATTAAAAACCCCTAAGGCCGAACTGTTGGGGCCATAGCCAATATTGCCATTGGCAAGGTTGATATTGTATGTGCCATCGGTATTGTATACAGGTACGTTAGGAGGTAAAATGTAGGTCATACGAGCCAAAGGTTGTAAACCAATGTATTGGGTATTGACACTATTCCCCGACGACGCACCAACCGAGTTGGGCCCAATAGCTCCTGAGTTAGGCCCTGCGTTGAGAGAGTTACTAAACGAGAAGTTTGTTCCGATTGAAATAGAACGGTGAAGCTTATGTTCAATATTTAAACGAGCGGTTTTACGGTCGAAGGTATTGGTTTTTAGAATACCATTTTGTTTTGAATAGTTGACCGAGACGTAATAATTTGTAGCATCATTTGCTCCCGAAATATTCAAAGTGTGGTTTTGAGAAACACCAGTTTGATAAGCCACATCGTACCAATTGGTTTCTATATTTGAACCGTCGGCATTTTTTCCTAAAACAAAACCTTGTGATAAACCAGCATTGGCACGGGCTTCGTTTTTGATAGCTACATAATCTTGAGCACTCAATATTTCAGGCAAATTGAACGGTTTGCTCCAGCTTACCCAAGTATCATAATTTACTTTTGTTTTGCCCTTTTTACCTTTTTTCGTTGTAATTACCACAACACCATTGGCGGCTCTTGAACCATAAATGGCTGCTGCTGAGGCATCTTTTAGTACATCTATTGATTCTATATCACTAGGGTTGATGTCAGAAAGGGGGTTGTTTCCGACCGAGCCCCCCGCCGAACCCGTAAATACTGTAATGCCGTCTACAATAATAAGTGGATATACCGACGAAGTGATAGAGTTGATTCCTCGAATTCGGAAAACAGGCGTGTTGTTCAATGCCCCACTTGGCTGAACAATATTTACACCAGCGGCTTGTCCGCCCAATAGTTGGTCCAAACTCTGTGCTGGACGATTTTCTAATTGCGAGGCCGAAACTTTTACGGCCGAACCCGTAAAGGCTTTTTTGCTTTCGCTACCATAGCCAGTTACCACTATTTCTGATAATTGTTTGGTATCTTCTTCAAGGTCAATTACAATAGGACTAGACTCTACGGTTATTTCTTTGGGCTTAAACCCAATAGAACTTACCACCAGAATAAAAGGAAATCTCTGACCCGTTTGAATATAAAAAGCCCCTTCTTGATTAGTTGTTGAGCCATTGGTAGTTCCCTTTATCTGAACCGATGCACCTATAAGAGGATCTTTGGTTCGTTGGTCGAGTATTCTACCATTCAGTTTGGCATTGATGGTTGGTTGTGTACTTTGGGCGTAAAGAGCCAGCGGGAATAACAAAATACATATCCAAATAAACAGGTAGTTGTTTTTTTTCATTACTTTGTAATGGTTTAATGTAAAATAGGAAATCTGGACAGGTAAAACTTTACCTGCCGGAGTCATTTAGCGATGAACGTTTTTATTTAGACTTTTGCCAATTTGGTTGCAGCCAAATTGGCTTTTGTCGTTTAATAAGGTTCTACGAATCAACATTACTTATCAGCCGCTGTTTATTCGTAAAGTTTTGATGGGACAAATATAATTGATAAATTTATAAATATATCAAATCTATAGATTAAATATGTTTGTGGCTGTTAATTACTGCTTGCTATTTGATGACAGAGTTATGGGTTAAATGTTTCTTTTGGAAGTTATTGAAATGCAATTTCCTCCAAAACTAGAATTTATATATTTATAATCATTCCTTTAAATATAAAATTGATGTAGTGGCAACTCTTGCAGTTGCCGTATTCAGAATGGCAATGATATGGGTTTGTTGTATTCAAAATAGCAACCGCAAGGGTTGCCCCTACAAAAAATGTTAATTGTGCGAACTCCTTGTTATGAAATAGGATTCAAAAATATTCTAAAATTCGGAATTGGTAGTGTATGCAGGTTTAAAATTGTCTTAAATATAAAATTGATGTAGGGGCAACTCTTGCAGTTGCCATATTCAGAATAGCAATGGTATGAGTTTATTGTGTTCGGAATGGCAATGATATGGGTTTGTTATGTTTGGAATGACAACCGCAAGAGTTGCCCCTACATCAAAAATGCTAGCCTTACAGCTACTTTTGAATATGAAGCGAAGTCATAGAAAGGCTACCCGACAATATATCGTCGTTGAAAATTCTTACATTTTCATCTTTTTCTTGTAATCCTAAAACATAGAGTAAAGGGAAAAAATGGTCGGGCGTTGGAATGGCATTGTTGGCATATTCGCCCAAAGACTGATATTTCAACAAGGGTTTATGATTCTTATCAACGATAAATTGGTTGAATTTTTCCTTTGCTTCCAAGGCCCAATCATACGGTTTTCCATTGGCTGTGGTGGTGTATAGGTTGTGAATAATGTTGCCACTGCTCAAAATCAATACGCCTTTTTTTCTAAGAGCCGAAAGCTGTTTCCCTAAATTATAATGGTGTTCTGCGGATTTTGAATAATCGACACTCAACTGAATTACAGGAATATTGGCTTCTGGATACAAACGTCTGATGACCGTCCAAGCTCCGTGGTCTAAACCCCAATCGTGGCTCAACCCTACCTGCGTAGTTTTTATTAAATCACGGGTTTCTTTGGCTAATGGTACATTGCCTTTAGGATTATACTGTACATCGAAAAGCTCTTTTGGAAAATTACTGAAAGAATGAATCGTTCTTTGTTCTTCCAATGCTGTTACAAAAGTTCCTTTGGTAAGCCAGTGAGCCGACACACAAATAATCGCTTTGGGTGCTTCTAATTGTTGTCCTAATTCTTTCCAAGCATTGCTGTAAACATTGTCGTTGATGCCATTCATTGGGCTACCATGACCCAGAAATAGCAAAGGCGTGCGGTCGGATGATGGAGCATTATTCAATTTTTTCAATACACTTGCCTCTGCGGCATAGCCTGCAAATGGCAAAAGCGAAAGGGTTTTGAGAAAATCACTTCTTTTCATAACACATTGGATTTTTATTTTGATACTCCCCAAGGACTATTTTTTGAATCTCTTTCTACTTTATCCAGCAAGAAATAGAAATTTCTGCCCCATAGTTTTCGGATGTCAGCTTCTGAATAACCACGTTTCAGCAATGCTCTGGTAATGTTTTCAGCTTCTCCTACATTTGAATATCCTGCTACTCCACCACCATGATTAAAGTCGGAACTTAGCCCAACGTGGTCGATGCCTATGAGTTTTACAGCATAATCCACTGCGTCCAGATAATCGTCGAGGCTGGCGTATTTCCATGCACTTTTCGAGAATTTTTGGTACGCTTCATTAAATTTCTGGTAATCCTCTTTGCTGAGTTTATCAATTGGATTGCCGTCTTCTGGTTTTAGTCCAAAAGGTTTATATACTTGCTGATACGAATCTTCTTTTTGTTGAGGATTATTATTCAAATAAGCAGCAAAAGCCACAATGTGTACAATTCCGCCCTTATTGGCAATGGCTTTTAGTTCTTCATCGCTCAGGTTTCGGCTATTGTTTACTTTGCCTTTTACGGCAGAATTGGAGGCAATCACAGGGTGGCGGCTGGCTTCTATGATTTGCAAAGTTGCTTTCTTGGAAGATTGCGAAACATCAATAATCACCCCTAAATCATTGAGTTTTTTTACGGCTTCATAACCAAGTGGCGTAAGTCCAAGTTCTTCGTTGGGGTTGTCGCCATGTGCAGGAACAGGACGAGAAGAACCTGCAAAAGCATTGTTTCCGACATGGTTAAAGGCAAAAATCCTTACGCCTTCTTGGTATAATTTATCAATCACTTTCAGGTCGTTGAACCAGTAAGCATTTTGAAAACTCAAAAGAATACCATGACGTTTGCTAAAGCCAGCTCTTTCAAAATCAGGAGAATTATAGACAAATTCCAGCTTTTCTGGATTGTCTTTTACCCATTTTTTAATCGCTTTTAGTTTTTGGTCAACAATCCTTTCGGCTTCTGCAAAGTTGTCTTTGGTTGGCGGTAAGGTTCTGGCATAAAGCGTAAGATTGATAATATCAAGATTTCCCTTTTCGAGTTTGGGCAAATCCACTTGGTCGGCTGTGTCCAGATTGGGATTATTCTCTTGGGTATTAAAATTATCCCGAACATCTGCATGAGCGTCAAACGTAATGACTACATTGTGTAGGGTTTTATAGTCAAGTCCTGAAGACTTTATTTCAAAAAGAGCATTAGCCATACGAATCGAAGGTTAATATATGCCTAAATCATGTCTATTTTACAGTATAGACATGATTTAGAGCTAAGCTTTGGTTAAAAATCAATGGTCGCCATAGCGTTTTTCACCTGCAGTAATGGCTACAGCCAATTTGTTTTCCTTGGTAGGCAAAGGGCAAGTAGCATAAGGCGTAAATGCACAAGGCGGATTGTACGATTTGTTGAAATCTATATAAGTAATACCTTCGGCATCTGGACCTGGTACATCCAAAAACCTGCCACCGCCATAGCTTTCGTGTTTATTGGTTAAATCGCCGAATACAAAATGTAGTCTTTCTTTTGTGCCAACAGCTTCGAGGCTATATTCTTTGCCGTCGATATTAAAAACTAATTTTCCTGGCGAGTCTTGTTGATATGAGCGGCCTGTAATGTCGAGAATGGTTAATTTTTTACCGACAGTAGGAATAAACTTGGCTTTAATTCGCCAGTCTTGACTAATAGGAAAGGTTTCGATGCCTTTGAAAGCTTTGACAAAGGGGCCTTCCAAATCACGTAAACGAATGGCGTATTTGTCGCCACGTTGAATAATAAACCACCTGAGCGATTGATGTTTTAGCACAGTAGGCTTGCCTGTATAAGGAAATAGCTCGGCTTTGGTTATTAATTCGTCTCCGTTGTATACAGCCGAATTTTTGGCGGCTTCAAAAGAAACCTTTCCATTTTTTAGAATAACTTTTCCTAGTGAAGCATCGCTATGCTCGGCTGGAAAAACAATTGTATTTTTTTCGTTTCCACCAATTGTATTATCGCCTTCATTAAGCCAAAATAGCCCTGCTAAATTGAGCCAGCCTTCTTCTTTTTTGAGTTCATCAACACGTTTTTGGTGCCAAGATTTTATCTCAGATTCATATTGGGGGTCGAGTTCAAACGACGAAATCACCCCTGCTAGCAAAAGTATTCCGATGTATGTTGCGTATTTTTTCATGTGATATAAAGGTTTTGTGTAAATGTGAAAAATATCAAATTAGAAAAATAAAAGTGCTAAGAGGTATATAGCTGATACACTGTGTTTTATAATGGAAACAAAAATTTATCGGCAAATTGTGCTACTTCTGCTAATTTTTGGGCGTTTTCTTGAGCCTTAGCGGTATCGCCTTTTTGTTTGTAAACTTTGTATAAACCCCAATAGGCATTGGCCGTATTGGGATGACGCTTCAATAGCTCCTGATAAGCCGTTATAGCTTTGGTATAATTTCCAGCTTTTAGTTGAGCTTCAGCCAAACTAATCAATACCGGACGGGCGTATGTTGGAGGTTCGCTATAGCCCAAATCTTCCTCTTTTTGTTGGGCTTTTTCCAATAAAGCAATAGCCTCTTTATGTTTATTTTCGGCACTTTTGATAACCCCTTGTAATTCTAAAGAAGCCACATTCAAATCGGCTAAACGGCGTGTCGAGATAGCCTCACTAGGATTATTTTGATTACCATTCCGCCATAAAGAAGCGTCGAGAGCATCTACAAAATGTTTGGCTTCTTCTATTCTGTTGTTTTTTACGGCATCCATTCCCAAGGCAAAGTAATAAAGGCCGTCTTTGTAGGCAATGGCTTTTTGGGTAAAAAGGCTGTCTTTATCGAGCTGAATAGCTCCAAGGCGGTCGGCTGCTTTTTTGTAGAAACCAAAGCAGAGTTCCATTTTGGCAGGAGCAATAATGCCCTGATAGAAAAAACGCCCTTCATATTTGCGTTTTCTTTCCTTGGTAGCAGGCATATTTTTTAGCTTTTCGGCATAATATAAAGCTGTTGAATAACGACCATCTTCAGCACAATTAGAAAGTAAGTAATTGATATTGTGAATATAATTCCATGTATCCACTTCGGGCATGTTGAATTGCTTCATGTAAATAGAATCTACCTTTACAGCTGCTACAAAGGCATCAAAAGCCTTTTTGTAGTTGCCCAATTTATAATACACGTGCCCAGGCATGTGTACCATGTGGCCAGAGTTATTAGCCAATTTGGGCAGTTTTTCTGAACTTTCTAAGGCTTGTTCTGGGCAACAATTCTCTTTTAGATGAATCCAATAATGGTGTGCAGCAGCGTTATCAGGATTTGTTCTGAGAATATCTTTTAGTAAATATTCGGCATAGAGTTGTCCTTCACGAGGCACCATTTTTGAATCATATCCTCCCATTTTGCTAAGTGCCAAAAATAGCTTTGTATCGAGGTCGTCGGGATATTTATCGATAATGATTTCTAATTTTTTCTGATACGCTGCTTTCCCCCCGTCGGCTTCCGAGTCGCGAGCCAAAATAGCTTCGGCATAAATTTTTTCTCGTTCTGAGGCTTTAGCTTTAAGTTGTTTAAGCTTTTGAACCGCTAATTTTTGGTCGTATTTAAACTCATCGCCCTCAATTGCACCAATCGCACTGTATAGGCCATAATAAGGCATAATAGCGGTAGAGTCATAACGAATGGCTTCTTTGAAAGCCCGATAGGCTTCAAAGTCCCAAAAGCAATGTAATAAGGCAATTCCTTGATTGAAGAAAGTTTGTGTTTTGGGAGATTTGGTTGTGATTTTGAAATCTACCTGACCAATCCCCTGCAAAATTTGGGCAGGAGGTAGGTTAGGAACATAAACGGTTTCTTTTCGATAATCTAAAATATGTTCGAGGTGACTATGGCTATCATGGCTTTCACCATCGTGTACTTCGTGCTGTGTATTATTATGCTGAGCGTGTTGGTTTTCGGGCTGACGAACTCGTTGAGCCGTTATTCCGAAAGATAGTAGGCATAACAATAAGGGTAAATACTTCATTGATAGGGTATTTTATAAAGCCCCAATAGCTGAAACTGCTATTGGGGCAAGTGAAATGCTTATTCGAGTAATAATTTATTGCTTACAATTTCTACGTTTGGTAATGGAAAAACATAGTTGGCTTGTGAGGGTTCAACGGCAGGGGCACTCAACGAGCTGCTAGCTTTGGCTGGTAGTGGTAGCAAGTTGCGAACAAGGTCGTTTGAACGGAAACCTTCACCCAAGAGCTCGATACGTCTTTCTTTCAAGATAGTATTGATCAACGCCGTTTGAGTAGCAACATTACTTGTTGGGAATACATAGCTAGCATCAGAGCGGTTGCGTACAGCCTTTAATAGTTCGAGCGATTTGGTTAAATCTCCTGTACGAGCAGCCGCTTCTGCGTAGTTGAGCAATACCTCCGAATACCTAATAATAGGCAGATAGTCTAGGAATGGAGAAGGTTTGTTGTACTTGGTTAGGAATTGCACCCCAGATGCTGTACGAGCAAATGTTCTTCTCAAGTCGGTAGATTTCCATTCTGTATCGCCCCAAATACCATTTGGATTGAGGTTATACTCTGAGTTGGCATTGAATACATAAGGAAACGACGACTGCCCTGTGACGTTGTCGAGCTCGGTCATAGGTACAGACAGAATAGATTCGGTAGAAGTATAATTAGTCGTAAAAATTTCAATGATATTCTGAAGCTTGTGGTTTACACCCGTTGTTGCGGCAAAAGGAGCAGCATTAGACACAATTTTCTTGGCTTCATCTATTACTTTGGCATAATTGCCAGCGTTGAGATATACCCTGGTTTTGAGGGCAATAGCCGTATTTTTGTGAGCACGGGTAGTATTCAACAGGTTGCTTGAATAGCTATTGGGTAAGTCGGCCTCAGCTTCGTCCAAGTCTTTGATAATTTGGGCATATACTTCGGCTACCGAGCTTCTTTTCAACCCATTATTAGCTGTAGTAGTTTCGGCCTGTAAACGCAAAGGTAAACCTGGCGATGTCCCTTTGTTTTCGTTGTAAGGACGAGCATACAAGGTAACAAGACTAAAATAGCTGAGAGCTCTCAAAAATTTGGCTTCAGCAATATACTGCTTGCTAAGAGTTGCATTAACAACAGTTGGATTGTCGGTTAAGCCTTTTATTACAATATTGGCGTTATTGATAGCTCCATAGCCAGCAGCCCAAAAACCTGCCACAAAGTTTGAGCCAGAATTTAGTGTTTGGTTCCAAGCTTCGTAGGCTGTAAAGGTATTACTGGTACGGTTGATAAACTCCTCGCCACGAGCCTCCGAATAGGTATAATAGTTGCCTCCATAGAAGTTACCGCTTTTTACTGCTTTATAAATGCCATTCACCAAGCCCAATACTCTTTCGGGCGTGTCAAAGGCGTTTGCTCCAGAAATAGAAGTTGCTGGCTTTGGATTGAGGTATTTATCTTCGTCACACCCCGAAGCCACTAAAAGTAGTCCTAAGCACATGGCAGTGCTGATACGAGAAATAGAAGTATGTTTTATGAATTTTTTCATGCTGAATTAAATTAAAGTTTCTTGATGCCTATAAAGTCGCTTGGTTAAAATCCTACATTGATACCAAAAGTGAATGTACGGGCTTGTCCTACCGAGTTTTTCTCAACACCCGGGGTGGTGTTTGAGTTACCATTTACCGACGATTCAGGGTCAGTACCTGTATATTTTGTTATCAAGAAAAGGTTTGATCCTTGTACATATACACGAGCCGATGTAATACCGCTTTTGCCAAACAAAGCAGTAGGAATACGGTAGCCCAATGATAGATTTTGTAAACGTAAGAAATCTGCTTTTTCGGCATTAGTAGACACAGGGAATGATGAACCACTAGATAACTGGTCGTTGTAGACCAATCGTGGAATATCAGTAATATCTCCCGGTTTTTGCCAGCGATTCAAAATTTCGACAGAGTTGTTGTAAGCCCGTTGGTCGAGCAAAGTAGCACGTGTACCGTTCATGATATAGTTGCCACCCGAAAACGACAAGTTGACTCCCAAATCAAAGTTTTGATATTTGAAGTTATTGCTCAAACCACCATACCATGTCGGTAAAGCGTTACCAATAAGGTAATAGTCGGCACCTGTAATAGCTGGGGCTTTTTCGCCATTTAGGTAAGTCCATTGGCTTTGGCCTGGCAATACCACTTGGCTATATTGTACTTGTTCGCCTTTGGCATTGATAAAAATACGTTGACCATTGGCGGGGTTAACACCTGCCGTTTTGGCTCCATAGAGGCTACCCACCGAATGCCCCACACGCGTAATATTGGTAGTTTCGTACGATACGTGTGTTGTTCCAATAATATCGGTGTTACCTTCTGCTAGTGCCGTTACTTTATTTTCTAATTTTGTGAAATTCAATGAGGTATTCCACGAGAAATTACCTTTGCGAATTACATTGGCAGTAATACCTAGTTCAATACCACGGTTGTACATAGAGCCTACGTTACCCAAAATGGCATTGCCCGGAATACCCTTTGATACCGCCTGTGGGGCACTAAGAATCAAACCGTTTACGTCGTTGTTGAAATAGGTAAGCTCTACTTGTACACGGTCGTTCCAAAGCCCTAAATCAGCACCGATATTGGTTTGGTTACTGGTTTCCCAACCCAAATTAGCATTACCAGCTTGTGAAATAGCCCATGTTGAGGCACTACCATACAACGAGCCGCTGTATAACTCTAACGAGCTGAAGGCATCGCTCAAGTTACCATTTCCTACACGTCCCCAGCTAGCTCTTAATTTTACATTGTTTAAAATAGTGGCTAATTGCGTTGTTTTGTAAAATTCTTCCTCAGATAAAGACCATCCACCAGACACACCTCCAAAATTACCGTACTTTTTGCCCGATCCTAAAGCCGAGTTACCATCACGACGGAAGTTGAAAGTAAGGAAGTATTTCTTTTTCCAGTCGTAGCTCAAGCGTGAGAAAAACGACAAGAATGCTCTTTCGCTAATATCGTTGCCAGTGGCCGAAATAGCTCCCCAGTTACCTTGATAGTTTTCAAAGAAAGGGTCTGAGCTTTGTGTTCTTGAGGCACCCCAAGAATTGTAGTTAAACTTTTGTAAATCATAACCCAATAAGGCCGAAATACTGTGTTTGTCGGCAATAACAGTACTATAATTAAGGGTATTGGTCCAGTTCCAATTATCTCTAATGGCGGCTACGTTGGTAGCGTTACCTCTGCTCGAAAACCCGTTGCCTTGAATAGGGCTATCATAGCTGTAGGTGTCGGTTCTGAGGCGGTCAATAGCATAAGTAGTTGTAAAATCTAAGTTTTTTAACAGCTTAGCTACAGCCGAAATACTCCCAATAACACGGTCGTTTTCAGAGGTATAACGGTTTTCGTTGAGTAGGGCTACGGGGTTTCCCCAGTTACTTACAAATTGGTTGTTGCCTACGCCAATGGTATTGGGGCTATTAGGGTTGATATTGTAAGAGCCGTCGGCATTATAAGCAGGTACGTTTGGAGGTAACGCAATGGCCAAACGAGCTGCTCCTACCAAGAAAAAGTTGGAGTTGGCCAACGAACCAGAGTAAGGCGACTGGTTGAAGCTATTATTGTACGAAAGCCCTCCTTTAAGTTTTAGCCAGCTGGTTACTTCTTGGTCGATATTAAAACGGATTGATTTTCTCTTGAATTCGTTCGTTACCAAAAAGCCTTTTTGGTCGGTATAGTTGGCCGAAAGGTAATAGGATGTAGCATTTGTTCCTCCCGATACACTGATATTGTGGTTTTGGGATGTACCAGTTTGGTAAATATAGTCGTACCAACGAGTATCAATAGGGTTATTGTTGGCATCGTAATTTGGAAAAAATAATGCCGATGCTACGTTACTGTTGTTGGCATTGCCACCCAAAATTTTGGCGTTTAAAACAGCCTCGTTCTTAATAGCAATAAATTGTTCGGCATTCAATAATTTAGGCAAGCGTGTTACCTCCGATACACCAGTCCATGCTTCGTAGCTGATGCGGGCTTTTCCTGCTTTTCCGCGTTTGGTTGTAATAAGCAATACACCCGCTGCGGCTCTTGACCCATAAATAGAAGTAGATGCAGCATCTTTGAGTACATCTATCGACTCAATATCGGCAGGGTTGATGTCGCCAAGGGGGTTGTTGGGTACAGCCGTACTTGTCGAAACGTTACCAGTGTTGATAGGTATACCGTCTACTACTACCAATGGATACGAACTCAATGAAATAGAATTGACCCCACGAATACGAATAACAGGAGGGTTGTTGAGTACTCCATTGGGCTGAGCAATATTTACCCCAGCTGCACGCCCCGAAAGAGCTTGGTCAAAACTCTGAATGGGTTGCTCTTTGATAACATCGCCCGAAACCCTTACCGCTGAACCCGTAAATTCGGCTTTCGTTTGTGTTCCATAACCTACCACGCGTACTTCGGCCAATTGTTTGTTGTCTGATACTAAATCTATAGATATAGTAGACTGATTGCCCACAAGTTTTTCAATTGTACTATAACCAATAAAAGAAAAGGACAGAATAGATTTTTCAGAAGCATTTATTTTGTAATTCCCTTTTTGGTCAGCAACAGTTCCTGTGCTTGTTCCCTTTACAATAACAGTAACTCCTGGAAGGGGTTCTCCAGTATCTTTGTCTTTGACTGTTCCTGTAACTGTTTTTATTTGAGCCAATATCGAGGTGGATATGCTCAAAAATAACAATGTGATGATGTGTAATTTTCTAATTTGCATAAACGTCATTGTTTAATGAAACGATTTGATTGAAAAGCTTTTCTTTGTTGTGGTTTCTGACAGAGAAATAGCCAAGTAATTGAAAAAGTTAAAAAAAGCTAACTGGCGAATTTATTAGCCAACTAAATAAGAAAATAGCTATTGAAGATACTAGCCTGCAATAGGTTTCAATGTCTTCAATATAAATACAAGGTAAAAGACAAAAAGGACAAAGGATGCCTATTGGCAAGGTAGCTATGCTAGTAAATTGTACCTGATAGATATACCTTTGTCCTAAAGTTTATGATAATGTAATTATTTGATTTTTAGGGTATTGTCTAATTGTATTTTCCTGCCTCCAAGGTGCTTCTTGAAAGTGCATATTTTTTGGTATATCGCTCTAAGGTAACATGAATAGAATCTTTGTTTTCGTTGATACCCGAAAGTAATACCTTATTGCCACCATCTAAAACAGTATATGTCAAAATCATTTTATTACGTTCTACAGGTTTACTTTCAGACTTGATTCCCTTCGTTCTACGAGCAGAGCGTGCAATGGGTTCTATCTTACTGTCTTCGTTACCTATCACTGCGAGAGCTTCTTTTGGAATCCAATTTTCGGCCTCTTTGTCTGCTTTTTCTTTCTTTTTTGCCAATACTTCTGGCGCGTTTCCTTTCAGATTGAAGTCTCCTCTATTTCCTAAAAATTCACGATTTTCAGCATTTCTTGACCCACGATTTTTATCTTGTAAATACAACACTTTATGAACAGTATCGGCTTGGTAGTAAAATACCCGTTGACCGCCTGCTACACCTGTTAGCTCAAAGGTTCGGTTGATGTCTCTCATTGGTGCTCCACCTCCATTTGATAAATCTAGCTCGACAGGCTTATTAACTTTAAAAGTAAGGGTTGTCCATTTTTCAAAAGTAGCTTGTTGCCAACGGGTTGTGTCTAAAGGGTTATAAGGTAAAACCTGTCCATTAATTTTAAATTCGGTAACATTATAATTGCCACGCAACGAAGCAATACCTTTTTGGGCTGGTTGCTTGTATGGGTCGTACAAGAAATTGATAACGGCCAAATAAGTAAATACGGGCAAAAATAAAATAATGACAAGGGTTTTTAGGCTAATGCGAGTGATACGTTGCCAGGTTTTGTCAAAATTTGGGTAATAATGAAAAGGTACTGTCAACTTTTCTTGAATCAAAAGCTTGTACAAATCTGGAATGTAGTCGATCAATAAGAAGGCTGAAAACAATACGAAATAAGAGCTATACACATGAACACCACCATCATAGGCAAAGTTTACATACACAATATCGGCCAATGCTCCGAAAAGTAATACTGAACCCCAAAAAGTAGTGGCTCTGAAAAACAATAATGCTCCGGCCGCTACTTCTACCACGCCCGTAAATACTTCGTACCACGGCACAATACCAATTGAAAGCCAATAAATTTTCTGTAAAGTCAAATCACCAAAGTTGGTATTGAGAATGCCCCACGAAGGATATGGCAATTGTGTTGGTGTGAGTTTGGTAAAGCCAAAACCAATAATGCCGATTCCTGCACGATAACGTACCAATACTCGTAACCAGTAATACAAAAGGTTGTATTCTGTTTTGTCTTTTTTTGTGAAATATACAATTGCTGACCAGATAAGACCAACCACCACAGAAAAAATTAAGGTAATAACCCATACAGCATAACCGTTGAGCGAAGACCCAAAAATTTTATTACCAAAGAAATTGAGACCTGAACCAAAGCGAGCTATATCGTACAAATCACGATAATGTAGGTGTAGCCAGTCGAAAGAAAATATTTCTTTATACCAATCCCAACTATTGGGAAAAGACATAGCAATAAAGAATACGAAAGCGATTCTAAAAAGTATTTTTTCCCATGATGCCCACACCCTTGGTGCTGTGGTCTGAGGTGTTTCCGCTGAGTTTTCAGGCAATTCAGTACCCAAATTCTCTTGTGTTATGTTTAGATTTGAAATAGACATCTTTATTAGAATTTATGGTATGAATTATAACTTTAGGATACTTCTTCTTCCTAGTTTTTTGGCTTCAAAAGTCAAGTACTTTTTGTTGATTTTGTTCAAAACTGCATAAACAGAATCGTGTTGGGTATTTACTCCCGACAAAACAATCGTTGAATCATTTAGCTTTTTGAACGATAACGTAAACTTGTCGTTTTGATGGTTAATATTCTTGTTTTTTAGCAAAAGTGTTGATTTTGAACTATCTACACTATACTGATAATAATGGCGACCTTGCGAACCCGACAATTCATAAATACGAGCGGTGTCTTCTTTAAAAATTTCTTCGCTTGGTAAATTTTCTATAAACACTGGTTTGTTAGACTTGATACTGATGGTATTCCATTTTTCAAATACCACATTTTGCCAGCGTAAAGTATCTGTTTTTGAATATGGAATACTTTGGTTATTCCATCTAAACTCACTTACATTATAGAGTCCAGCGGTATTATCTAAGCCTTTTTGAGCTGGGAAATGATAACTACCTTTTTGGTATCCTGCATACGTCTTTACGCCATAAAATACAATAAAGAAAATCACGTAGGCTAGTTTGATGGCTATTCTAAATTGATTCCATTTTTTGTCAAATACAGGCTGAAAACGATTCGGTAAAGTAGGTTTTTCTAAAGATAATACATTGAATAATCGGATGGCATCGAAGGCAAAAAGGTAAAGTGCTAAAGCTATCAGATAAAAAGCATAAACATATTCGCCACCTTCGTAAGCAATGTTGGAAATGGCCACATTGCCCGCAAATGGTAGAATAATTAAAGTAGCAATCGTTGTGGTTTTTCTATTGAGGAGTAATAAACCTCCAACAATTTCTACCAATCCTAAAAAAGACTGGTAACTAGGAACAACCCCTAAGCCGAGCGAGAAAAGTTTCCAAGCAGTAAAATCGCCATATTCGGTATTGAGGTTACTGATAGAAGGAATTGGTGATTGAATTGGAAAGAATTTAAGAAACCCATAAGCAATAACGCCAATGGCTAAACGATAACGTACTAGTACTCGTACCCAATAATAGAGTTTATCGTAATCGATAGTTTTTTTGTAAATGTTATCCCATAGAAATGTTCCGATTCCTGCAACAACTGCAATAATAAACCAATTGATAAAATTATCGTTTCCTGTAAAGCTTGGAGCGTATTTTGACAAATAAAAAATATCACGATAGCCTACATTCAACCAATTGATAGAAAAAAGGTGCTTGAAAAACCTAAGGTCGAGGGGTAGCACCTGCAAAAAGAAATAGATACCAAAAAACTTAAAAATGAGTTTTTCGGTGCTACTCCATTCGCTTTGCGAGTTAATTTCTAAAGATTTAGCCATTTGAGTATTGGGTTTAAGCCACAGGCTAGTTGCCTAGCCTGTAGACTAAAAATTAATATCCTTTATTTTGTACCAAAGATTTGTCAATCAATAATTCTCCTGCTGGAATCGGTAATACCAATCTGTTGGCATCGGTGACATTAAATACTTGTGCGGCACGGCCTGTTCTTACAATATCATACCAACGATGTGGTTCTAATGCAAACTCTACTCTTCTTTCATTTTCAATGGCCAAGAGTACATTGTCTTTTGTCGAAGCGGTACTTGCGGCAATACCAGCACGGTCACGCACTGCATTTAAGTCGGCAAGGGCATCGGCTATTTTGTCTTGATTAGCACGAGCTTCCGAGCGAATCAAATACAATTCTGCAATACGAATTACATAACTTGGGTCGGTGGCAGGTGTACGGTAGTACAAATTGCCATACCAACGGTTTTGGTTATCTTTTGCTACCAAAGTACTGCGTGTACCACCTACCGTTGGGTCGTTGAGTAATGCTACAATAGCATCGTTAGGAGCCCACTGGCGAGTACCACCGTTGGTTTGAGGCTGCCATTGGTTGCGGTGAGCGTTGGGTTCGTTGGCACTATAGAAAATCTCAAAAACTGATTCTTGTGTACCTCTGGCATCATTCGCAAAAAACGCATTGAATGGCTTTAATAAACGGTAGTTGGTATCTGTCAACAACTTAGTTGCGTATTCTTCTGCTTTTGCCCATTCTTTTTGGTACAAATGATAACGAGCACGCAAAGCCCAAACCGTTTTGCGAGTAGCTCGGTAGCGGTCGGTTGTAGCGGGTAATAGTGGCTCGGCAGCTTCTAAGTCTTTTAATACTTGTGCATAGGTTTCGGCTTGAGTACTTCTGCCGATACCTCTATTTTCGGTTGGGCTAGCCGTTGGTTTGGTCACAATGGGTACGCCTCCCCAAGTACGAGCCAAGTCAAAATATGCTAAAGCTCTGATAAAATATGCCTCACCAATAATTTGGTTTTTTAAGGCATCAGTCAAAAGTGGGTCTGTTACTGTTGGTACTTTTGCCAACACATTGTTGGCACGGTTGATAGTAACATAAATGGCTGTCCATGCACCTGAAATAGTCGAGTTTTCGGCGTTTACTTTTTTGTTAATAAACTCCTGTACTTGCGACTGCGAGCCAGTCCACTGAATATTATCGCCCGATAAATAGCCAATAGATTGGAAGGTAGTACCATAATAATTACCACTGGCAAGGGCTGAATAGACCCCTCTGATAGCTGTTTCAGAGGATGTTTTGTCGTAAATGGTTTGGGTATCTGAAATAGATTCCAATGGCTTTACATCCAAATAATTGGCACATGATGTAAGTAAAGCTATTAGTCCTATAGAATATATATGTTTTAAAGCTCTCATATTTCAAAATTTAAAATTTGGGTACTGAATTGGGAAATTTGATAGTATTCAAATCAGTAACTAGAATGTCAAATTAAAACCAGCTTGAAAACTGCGTGGCTGTGGTGGAGTACCCAAATCAATCCCTTGTGCATTTTGGTCACTACTAGCACTAGATTCTGGGTCAAGTCCTGTGTATTTGGTAATCAAGAAAAGGTTTGTTCCATTCACAAATACTTTAATACCCTCTGCTCCGAGTTTTTTGGCAACAGATTTTGGCAAATTATATCCTACATTCAATGAACGTAAGCGAAGGAAAGAACCGTCTTCTAGCCAGCGGCTACCACCATCACGGTAGTTATTAACGTTTACCCCGTCTGGACGAGGAACATCGGTAATATCGCCAGGTTTTTGCCAACGAGCCAAGTTACTAGCAAAAATAATACGAGCGGCATCTCTAGCTCCACCACCTTCACCAAAGAACTTGTTGTGGTTATAGATTTTGTTTCCGTACTGGAATGCCAAGAAAGCAGATACTTCAAAGCCTTTGTAGCTGAAATTGTTGGTGAATCCTCCAAAGAATTTTGGCCAGATACTTCCTACAATTTGACGGTCGGCTACGGTTATTTGTCCATCTTTATTTACATCTTCATACACTACATTACCTGTTTGTGGGTCTACGTACAATTGTTTATATACCCAGAAAGAATAAAGTGGAGTGCCTTGCTGTTGAAGAATCAAGTCGCGGCTACCATAACGAAGCGGATTTTCTAATTTCTCGATATTATTGATGTTTTGAGCAATATTCAAATTAGAAGTCCAAGTAAAACCTCCTTGCTGAATATTGGTTGTATTAATACTAAACTCAAAACCTTTGTTGCTGATTTCGGCTGCGTTGCTCCAATAATTAGCAAAGCCTGTTGTACTTGGTAAAGCTAATTGCAACAAACCGTCTCTTGTATATTTTGTGTAATAATTAAATTCAAAAGCGATTTTTCCGTTCAATAACGCTGCATCAATACCTATATTAAATTGGTTTGTTTTTTCCCATCTCAAATCTGGGTTTGCCAGTTGTTGTGGAGCTGTTCCTGCACTTCCTTGGTAAGAAGCACCGCCTGTCCATAAACCTTGCGAAGCAAAATTTCCGATACCATTTTGGTTACCTACAATACCGTAGCTAGTTTTTAATTTTAGGTCTGAAATAACCGTATTATTTTTCAAGAAATCTTCTTGTTTTAGTCGCCAAGCTGCACCTACAGCTGGGAAATACCCCCATTTACGGTCTGTACCAAATCGAGAAGAACCATCGGCTCTCAGACTTACATTAAATAAATATTTTCCGTCAAAATTATAATCTGCTTTGGCAAAAAACGAAGCCAAATTACTTTTACTCCAGTTTTGAGAACTGATTGTTGTAGCAGCAGAAGAGATAATCTTGAATGAATTGTTGGCAAAGCCTCGTCCTTCAGCATAAGTTCTGTTCAAGACATCACTTTGAAGCGTATTACCTACCACAATACCAAATGAGTGTTTGTCTCCCAATTTTTGGCGATAAGTAAGCGTTTGTTCATTCAATAACGAAGTAAACTGAGAAATAGAAGAAGTAGCCAAACCACCTTGAGCTCCCAATAACAAGAAAGTATTCCAGTATTCTGATTCGTTGTAATTATTATAATCAACACCCCAGCTAGAACGTAGTTTTAGGTTTGGCAATAAATACGCATCCACATAAAGGTTTCCGATATACCTCAAGCTAGTAGAATGTACATCGTAGTTTTCTAACAATAAAGTTAGGTTATCAAAACCAGCACGCCCCACCAAAACACCTTGTTCATTATAAGGTGACAAGTAGGTTGGCGTATGCAAAGCTGCTTGTAACAAACCACCTTGAGGGCCATCGCCAGCACGAGCTTGGTTTCTGTATGTTCTTGAGAAAGAGTTGCTTACGCCCACCTGAACTTTGTCGCTTACCTTTTGGTCTAGGTTTACTTTAAAACTAGCACGGTTAAATGTGATAGGTTTTAAAATAGCCTCTTGCGAGTTAAAACCACCTCCGATATAATATTTAGTAGTTTTTGTACCACCAGCCAACGACACATCGTAGCTCTGAAGGGTAGCAGTGCGGAAAGCCTCGCTAAGGCGGTCGTATGTTTGTTGTTCTTCTGGTAAACCACGTCCACCTTCCGACACTGGCCTGAATGGTCTGTTGGCTACCGTTCTGTTGAGTGAAGGCGTATCTTTTCCTGTATTAATCCACCATTCGTTTACTAGCTGAGCATGTTCTGGGCCAGTTGTCAGTTCCCAAAGCTTAGTTGCTTTTGCCTGACCAAAGCTTGCATTAACATTTATTTTTGGGGCTTGCTCAAAATTTCCTCTTTTTGTCGTAATTAAAATTACGCCATTAGCACCTCTTGACCCATACAATGCAGTTGCTTCGGCATCTTTCAATACCTCAATGCTCTGAATATCAGTAGGGTTTAAGTCTGCAATTGGTGACGTAGCTTTACCCCCAGTACCAATAGTTTGAAGGCTATTGCTATTGATAAAAACACCATCTACAACATACAGAGGGTCGTTGTCGGCATTGATAGAAGTAGCACCACGTACTCTTACATTAACTGCTTCGCCAGGAACACCAGTAGCCGATGAAATCTGAACACCCGACACTTTTCCTTGCAATTGGGCATCAATACTTCCTACGGGAATCGAGCTAACTTCTGAAGGGTTTACTTTGGTAATTGAGCCTATCAAGTTTTTGCGTTCTTGTGTGCCATAACCCACTACTACAATTTCATTAAGCTCTTTAGAATCGCCACGAAGGGTAATTTCTATAGTGCTTTTTGAAGCAGTGATTTCTTTGCTTTCATATCCAATGTAGTTGATAATGAGCGTATAAGGTAATTTCTGACCTGTAGCAAAATAAAACTTACCTTCGGTATCAGTAATTACGCCATGGGTTGTGCCTTTAATCCGAACGCTTGCTCCAATAAGCGGTTCTTTGGTTTTATCATCTAAAATCCTTCCTGAAAGATTGGAATTGATTGTTGCACCAGTATTTTGAGCAAAAATTCCTGCGGGAATCAACAAAATACTCATCCAGATTAGTAGTAAAATTCTTTTTTTCATTTACTTTGTAATGGTTAAATTAAAAAAAATAAGGCCTTGGGACGATTGCTATGCAATCTCCTAAAATCATTTCGCGATGAACCTTTTTTGACCAGCCATCCTTGTGCCAGCAAGGGTGGCTTTTTTTATCGTTTATCAATAAGTTAAGTACTCATTGTAAATCGTTTTAACAAGTGTAATTAATAGAATTTGATGTACTCAATAGAATTGAAATACAATCTATATAATCTATATAAATTGTAGATTAAGTCGACAAAATTAAATTTGTATTTTATTAATAGCAAGTATTTTCATGAAATTCTTTTTGGGGGACTCCCGATAAAGCATGACAACGAGGCTTTTTTGAGGGTAAAATATAACAGTCTGTTTATGAGATAGTAGTAAAAATAAATGGCATTATTTGTAGGTATTTTAGCCAAAACCTGAACGGTTTGTTGGGTTAATTATATGATTTGTTAGAAGCTTTTAGAAATCAATAATAGTATTATTTGTAGATATATTATACTTTTTACAAAATGTAATAGCTCTTTTATTAAGGAAATATCATTTTGAGACAATATCTATTGCATATTTTTATTTTAAAACGTATAATACATTTCAGTTGTTCGTAATCTAATCTTGGTGGTACACTTATTTGCGTATAAAAATTTGGACTAAAGAAAAAATCCCTTGAAAGAAACTCTTCCAAGGGAATAATAATAACGATTTGTAATGTCTGTTCTCAATACAAAAGAAATCAAGAATTGAGCTTTTGCACTTGTTATTTTTTACAATATATGTAAACTCTTCAGGATAGTTCTGATACTGATTAGTATTACGAGAGTTCCTACCAAAACCATCAATGGCTTACGTTTTACTTTATTTACTAAAATTGCACCCAAAGGAGAGGCAATTACTCCACCCACGACAAGGCCAAGTACAACTTGCCAAGAGTTTACCCCCTGAAATATCAAAAAGGTAATACCACTAGCAAAAGAGATAGCAAATTCGGCTGCATTTACCGAGCCGATTGTATAACGGGGGTCGCGGCCACGGCCTAGCAACGATGAAGTCACGATTGGGCCCCATCCACCACCGCCAATGGCATCCATAAATCCACCAAAAACAGCTAATAAACCTAGGCGTTTTGTTCTTTGTTTTACAATATTTTTTTGTAGTCCTTTGCGTATAATAATAACTCCCAAAAATACCATGTAAACAGAAATATAAGGCTTTATCAAATCGCCATTAATAAAATCTGATAGCAAATATGCCCCTACAACTGAGCCTATTACCCCAGGAATAAGTAGGTTTTTGAAGAGCTTTTTATTGATATTCTTAAATTTGAAATGCGAGATTGCAGATGCTCCTGTTGTAAACATTTCGGCAACGTGAACACTCGTACTACTTACAGCAGGTGGTACACCTAAGCCTAATAAAAAGGAGGTTGAAGTAACACCATAAGCCATACCCAAAGTACCATCTACCAGTTGTGCCCCTAGCCCAACCATTACATATAACCAAAAATCGCCAGAGAAACCATTTTGGATAGTATCTAATGAAATGGGTATTTTACCATTAAAATAGAGTGTAATCAAACAGCCTAAGAGTAAGACTGTCGGAATAACATACCATATCCAGTTGCTAGGTATGGGCTTTTCAGCAATACTGATGGTCTTATTTTGTGTATCTACTACTTGCACTTTGATAAGATTTTGATTAAGTGTTATTAAAAATATTGCACAAATATAAAGTATAAAACTATATATCCTATCATTTTTATAGAGTTTTATTTTTGCCTTAAAATAAATAAGAGTGAAAGCAACGCTTTCACCCTTACCAAACTAGATTGATTAAATAGACTACCATTAGTTCAAGCTGTCGATACTTCTAAAACAAATGTCAATTTTATGATTACCACAGGTTAAACGTCAGTTTGTAATGCAAAGGTATAACAAAAGAATATAAAATCCATATACTTTGTAGACTTTATTCTGATTTTATTTATTTTTTATGAAGCCGATAATTATTCACAAACGCCTCAATCTCTTTAAAAGACAAAAATGTGTTGAGATTTTCATCAAAAAAATCATGGATAATTCGCCCATTGGGTAAAATTAAATACGAAGCAGGTAGCGGAATATTTTCAGAAATACCCGAGAAATGCTGCCAAGTTGGGTAGTCGTCACGGATAACACCAAATTGTTGGGCAATATGGTTGCCTTCATCAAAACAAATATTGAGGGTTAGCTTAAATTTTCGGGCTAAATCTGGTAACTGGTCGGGATGAACCGTCGTAACTACTAAAATGTCGATACCAAGGTCAATTAATTTTTTATAAGATTTTTGGATGAGTACTATTTGGATATCGCCGTAGTCGTCCCACAAAGGAGAATAAAAACTTAACAAAATAGGATTATCCTGCGATAAGTAAGCTAAAGAAATAGGCTGATGTAGTAATAAATCGGCAGGAAGGTTTTGCCATAAGCCATTTTGCTGCGGAACAGAAAAGTTGGGGGCAATTAATCCTGCACAAAGAGCTTTGCTTCTGAATTCTTGAAAATTATTAAGATTGGGTTTGATGAAGTTGACTGAGCCTAACATAGTAGTTTTGTTATAATGTGTTATTGGTTTGACCATTATTACACTAAAGAATATATAGTCTATAATATTTGTAGGCAAATATAGTGAAAAAATAGATGTACTGGTTCAAACGCATTCTTGAATTCAGTTTTGTCTCATTAATCAAGCGAATTATTGGTGTAAAGATATATTTGTAAAAAAAGGAAAAAGCACACAGAATTATCCAGTATTTTTTTGAAGTGAAATAGAAAAAATACTTTGTATATCTTCTTGAAAAATATGGTATAATTCTGTGTAGTACACTATTTATAATCAAAACAATAGACGATATTATGCTTTATGAGTCTGATTATCAATGATATAAGTCATTATGTTTATGAAATTTTTAAAATAACACGTTGATAACGAATCAAAGCTGGCTCACCATTATCTTTTCCTTCTACAATAATATGAATGGTTTGTCCTTTAGAGACACTGTCGGGTATTGTAATTTGAGCCTTTTCAGGAGTACTATTTTCTATTTTTACAGAACCTAAACAAGTGCCAGCTTCTTGATATTGCCAGAATTTTAGTGATACCGTATTGTGGTCAGGGTCAGAGGTTTGGGTTTCTATTGTTATTTTTTCACCCGCCTTTACCATTCTGACATTGCCATTTTTGATTGAAATAGACGGAGCATGATTGGCTTGAGCATAAGGCTTAATACACCAGTCGGCTCTGGCGGCAAAGTCTAGCTGAAGGGCATCAATCCAACGAGTTTGAGGAAATGAGGCATCTTGTTGGCGAGTAAAAGGGTTATAATCTGTAATACTTTTACCGTCTTCCCAACGGTTTGGGTTATTTTTTGACTGTACCATTCTACCGCCCCAACCACCATATTCGGGGTTATTTTTACTCATCAGGCCAACATCTATTAGCTGAAAATAAGCAGGCGAGTCACCTTCCGAAATAAAATCATAAGAAGTCATTTTGTATTTTTCCATGTCTTCTTTAGTACCATGTGTATGTTCTTCGTCGCCAGCTTGCTTTTGGCCATCGCCCCAAGCATAGTATTTTGCTAATAATGGCCCATGATTTTTGATGATATTGTTGGCCATAAATTCGCCTCTCAAGTATGGTTGTAACTCTTTAGGTACAACATTAGGCCAAGGATAAGCCAAACACCAAAATTGGTCGGAGTTATAAAATACCTTGATATTGGGCCAATGAGGAGCTACATATTTTTTGTAGGTGGCATCTTGGTCTAAAACAGCATAAATAATAGCTTTTCTACCTACTTTATCATAAATCTTTTGCCATTGTTTGGTATTTTTATAGTCATCTTCAATAGATTTCAAGGCTTTGGCAATGGTATTGGTACCTCCCCAAACTTGCAAATAAAGCGGAGTTAGGTCGTTGTCTAGTAATTTTTGTTTTATGAATGCTGCTCCTTCTGTATCCTTTTCCATTTCGCCTTCAAAATCAATATTTCCTACTTTTATCAGTTTTCGTAGGGCATCGGCAGAAGGGTATTTGGAGTCGTGCAGCAGCAAATTGGGCTGTATTTTTTCATATTCATCCAATAATTCTTGCATCCAAGAAGTGCCTGGCCATCTTAAATCGGTGCGTTGCCCATACCTTTTGGCTGTATATTCCATTTCGGAAGTAAATAAGGTGCCTTTGCCATCGCCTTTGTAGTGCCATTGCGAACTACTATATACGAGCCCTTCTATTTTGAACTCGTTGGCATAGAGCAACATTCGAATAAATGAATCAACATCATCTATTTCTCCGTCGGAAGTAATAATAGTACGACTTTGTGCGGTGTTTTTCGAGGTTTTTTGTGCAATCACAATAGAGGCATTGATAAATAAGCACAATAAAAAAGCCACGTTAATACTTTTTTTCATAGTTGATTGGATAGTTGAAATAAGCAAAGTTGTGAGTGAATACTAAATTAGTGACGATAGTAACAATTTTAATTTCTAGATCATAATTTGTGGACTCATCATTCAAAAAGATACAAATCAATATCCTAGATTTAACCTAATTACATTCTTGTAAATCTAATATTGTTTTGTAGATTAAACGAAAATCGCAGAGAGTATTTTGAGGGCTCGTTAGGTTGGGAAAATAACTTTGGCCGAAGCAATTGCCGAGAGTATCAGTCTAGCGGTTATTTATCTTGATCTCGAAAGTCCAAGCGATTAAGCCAAACTTACCGATCCTGAAGCTTATTTTGAGTTGTATACTGGCAAACTTATTATGCTTGATGAGGTTCAACCTAGGCATGGATTTAGAACAGCCCAATTTTTTATTTTGGGCTTGGCATTACTCAAACAACCCTCTGAATCGTTGGCGGATAGAATACCCTATAATTGCGAAGTTTTCCAGTCTATTTCTGTGAAAATAGGCTGAACTAAGAATATATAAAAGTTCAATACTCTTATTGAAATTCAAAACACTTTACTGTAAAGTGTTTTGAATTTCAAC